>JALHUP010000224.1 GCA_022866585.1 Candidatus Zixiibacteriota bacterium
CGTGAAGGATGTGGCAAGCATTGAGCTGCTCAGGAAGATCGATACTAAATTTAAGGAAGAAGAAAAGCCCGGCTTTTCTTTAATCGTGGATAAGCACGCTACCGCTTATCTCGATTCAGCAGACGCCTTCTACAACGGCCGGGCCGGAATCAGACTGTCTGATTTCGTCGATACGCTGACCTCCACTCCGGAAAACTATGCTTATAATCTCATATCTGCCCAGGGAGATGAGAAGACATTCTCCTGGCTTGAGCTACAAACGGGCTGGTGGCTTTTGGGTCTGGATGTGACCAAGTTTCTTCCCGACCTGGGGATGGATTCGAGATTAGCTCATCTGCAGACCATTGAATTGATACCCCAAAGCGAATAGACCATGAAAAAGACTTTACTATTCTGGATCATGATTTCATTCTGTGCTCCAACCCTGGGCACCAGCATTTTTGCCGATGAACTGGACACGACGGAAAGCGATCTTCCCATTTACTATCTGGGTGAGGTTATGGTCGTAGGAGAAAGAACTCAAAAGCCGCCCACAGCCATAAGTGAGATCACGGCAAAGACGATTGAATTTAGGGGAGCTAACACCGTCGGGGAAGCACTCTCATCTATTCCCGGCGCATGGGTCTCCACCGGAGACAAAAACTCCACGGAAATCAAGTTGAGGGGATTCTCCTCCGAGCAAGTTCTGATACTGGTGGACGGTCGGCCAGTAAATCTTCCTTATTACGGAGATTTGGATTTAACCTCCTTGCCGGTAAGCAACATATCCAAAATAAAAGTCATCAAGGGTCCGGCGGCGTCCATTTACGGTGCCAACACCATGGGGGGGGTGGTTAACATAGTGACCAAAAGAACCGCCCAAAAAAGAACCGGGGACTTGCTTTTCTCTTTTGGACAGGCACATACTTGGAATTCAATCCTGAATTTTGGCTCAAAGATTCAAAACCTTGATTTCTGGTTCTCCGCCGGCAAAAGCAAATCGGATGGTTTTTATGTCTCACACGATTTCCAACCAGGAAAATGGGAAGATGGTAATTTGAGAGAGAACAGCGATTACGATAGATTCAATCTGGATGGCAAGCTCAATTATAAATTTTCCCCCAAAACAGATCTTTCACTTTCCTTGGGCTACTTCAACGGAGAAAAGGGATTGCCTGGAGGGGTAAACGAGGATTTGCCCAGATTCTGGAGATTTGTAGAATGGAAGAGACGTTATTTCGATCTGGCAGGGGAAAGCTACCTGGGGACCAAGTGGTATCTTAAGGCTAAACTGTACTACGACGGCTGCAAAAACAGACTGATCGACTACGACTCGACTTATCTTTACGAAAACAGAAACTACGATAGTATCCACGATAGCTGGGATCTGGGAGGAAACCTGCTGTGGGAGCTTTTCTGGAGTGATAATAACCAAAGTGCCTGGGGATTGAACATAAGAGAGGACGGAATAGACAAAAGGATGGATGTGGATGAAGAATGGGAAACTCATAAAACAACGACCACGTCGATCTTCACCCAGCACCAAATCGAACCTTTCAAGCGGTTATCTCTGGATATTGGTCTGGCTCTGAATATTTTAGCCCCTGGCGGACTGGAGAAGCCAAAAAACTCTCTCGATCCCTCCCTGGGACTGTGGCTTACTGTAGCCGAACCGTTGCGTCTGCGTCTGGCTGTTTCGCGTGCCACAAGGTTCCCCACCCTTCGACACCTTTACAGTATCGATTCTGGAAACCCCGATCTGAAGCCGGAAAAGGCGGTGAAACTTGAGGCAGGAGTGGAATGGCAAATTAGCCGTTACCTGCAGACCACCGTCGATTTATTCAGAAACAATGTCAAAGATCTGATTGAAAGAAAGGGACGTGGTTACACATATTCCAACCTGGATCAAGTTATACTTCAGGGAATTGAGACCGGGATAAGAGGGAGACTTATGGGAAGAGTCGACTTCAGCGTTGATTACGCTTACCTGGACGCTTACGAGCAAAACACAGAGTACTGGCTGCCGTATCGCCCTTCTCACAAGATAGATTACAGCGTCTCCTATCTTTTAAAGTTTGGTCTTTCTATCTATTTAAGCGGTCAGTACGTGAGCAGGCGGGTCACCCCCCACCCGGAAAGCGAGCTTTTGTCACCTTACTTCGTCACCAGCCTGAAACTGTCGCAGAAGATTTTCAATCGCTTTCATCCGTTCATCGAGATCAAAAACCTCTTCGATAAAAACTACGAAGAGGAGAAGGGGTTCCCTATGCCCGGCAGGACATCTTTTGCTGGCATGAAGATAACTATTTGATAGGCAGGTTTGGTGTGGCGAATGGCCTGCGGGTTTTCTTATAGGTGGAATAATGTAGCCAACCGTGGATTCCTGCTCAAGGATCCGGTTGAGGATGCTCCGCCTCCTGACGGACCGCATGTCCGGTTCCATAGCCATCAGTTTCCGGTAGTAAATCCGCAGTAGATCGATCACCGACAAAATAGGTCGGTTGATCAAACGGGAGAGAGGGGGACAAATGGTTCGACAGGCTCACCACCATGGGAGGAGAGGTTCTAACATGATTTTGTAGCCGATTCCCCAAAGACCCAAAACGTAAACATAAATGTTGTCATTGTTCTAACTGACTTTAGTCAGGTGCGTATGCATTCACAAGCTTACGCCACTAAAGTGGCTGAGAACTGTACTCCATAATACCCATCTATGAAAGATGAAATCTCCAAAGAAAAAGAGGAGTTAAGAGGCAAAATCTGGCACCTTCTGGAACAGAAAAAGCTGGCGATCTTTCCTTTGCCAGTTTTCGGTCGAATTCCCAATTTTGAAGAAAGCGATAAGGCGGCAAATTTAGCCAGAACGCTTCCGGAATGGGTAAAAGCAAAAGTCATCTTTGCCAATCCGGATTATGCTCAAAAGAGGATTCGAGAGTTCGCTTTGAAAGAGGGTAAGATTTTAATCATGGCATCTCCTCGTTTGAAACACGGATTTCTGCAAATCGATCCTCAAAAGGTAAAAGGTAAAGAAAAAGATGCCTCCACCATCAAAGGTGCATTTAGATATGGGAAGAGTGTCGAAGAAGATATGCCCAGACCCGATTTGATAATAACAGGCTGTGTGGCTGTCGACCCCTTAGGCTGGAGATTGGGCAAAGGGGGAGGCTATGGTGATATTGAGATTAAAAGAATCAAAGACCAATTCGGCGAAATCCCCGTCCTTACCACTATTCATCCCTTACAAATGGTTGAGTCAGTCCCTCATTTAAAGCATGATACAAAAGTTGATGTCGTAGTAACCCCAGAGAAAATCTATCGAGGTGGGAACTCTTAAATTATCCCCCTCACCTTGATCCTCTCCCCCAAGGGGAGAGGGAGTATTGTATTACAAATGATTATGCTTATATTATTTTTCAATTTATTTGCCTAAAGAATTTTTATTTGCATTGCAGGGCGGTTTATTATATTATTACAATGGCTATGAAGAAAAAACTTTCAAAACGCATCGACTCGCATGAACCAGAGCGCAACAGAGTCGAGGACTTTCGCGCCCTATCAAATCGAATATTTCTTTATGCTAACCGTGGTCTCCCAAGAATTGATTTCATGCGCGAGGTCTCGAAGATGCTTTTGGACTTTTCTGGGTGCGATGCGGTGGAACTCAGGCTGAATAGA
>JALHUP010000225.1 GCA_022866585.1 Candidatus Zixiibacteriota bacterium
CACCGGTATATCTATTGACAAAGGATTGATTTTAAAATAAATTGATGATCGTCGTGAATCTCATAGGAATATTTTTATTACGATGATTACAAAATTTCCTAAATCATTAAACTTGGCAATGAAGCCTACACCCATCGAAAGGCTGAAAAATTTTCCTCAGCTTCCCAAAGGCTTTGAAATTTTTATCAAAAGAGACGATCTGACCGGCTTTTTTCTCTCCGGAAATAAGATCAGAAAACTGGAGTTCATCTTTTATGACGTGCTGAAGAAGAATGCGGACACCTTGATCACCTGTGGAGGATTTCAGTCCAATCATGCTCGCGCCACCGCCATTTTGGGGGCTGGTTTTGGGCTGAAGTCATTTTTGGTTCTTTTTGGCAAAGGTTCCCCAAAGCTGGATGGGAATTTGTTCTTGAATAAATTGGTGGGAGCCGAGATCAAATATCTTCCGCAAGAGCGATATGAAGAGCTTGAAGCTATAATGAACGAGGTATCCTCCCAATTGAAAAAAGAAGGCAAAAGACCTTACATTATTCCCGAAGGTGCCTCCAATGAATTAGGAGTCTGGGGATATATAAAAGCAAGCTTGGAAATAAAAAAGCAGTTGGAGAAAGCAAAGCTTAAGATAGATAAGATAGTAACTGCCGTAGGCTCGGGTGGAACCTATGCCGGACTTTTCTTGGGATCAAAAATTTTCGAGTGGAAGGTCCAAATCTACGGAATTAATGTCAAAGACACGGCTCAGATTTTTGTGGACCGCATTTATGAATTGATGACGCTCACTAAAGAAAAATCTAAATTAAAAGTCAACTTTGAAAAAGAAGAGATTAAAATAATAGACGGATATGTGGGCGAAGGCTATGCCAAAAGCAAAAAAGAGGAATTGGATTTAATCAAATCTGTGGCTGAAAATACAGGCATAATTCTGGATCCGGTTTATACCGGCAAAGCCATGTATGGTTTGTTGGAAGAGCTAAAAAAGGAAAGATTCTCAAAAGAAGATAAGATTCTTTTTCTTCATACCGGCGGAGGATTTGGTCTTTTCCCGATCAAAGAAAATTTTTTCGATTGAAAACTGCGGAAGCTCCTCCCTCTCCCCTCAGGGGAGAGGGTAGGGTGAGGGAGAAATCAAGTAGAATATAATGAATCGAAGATGCATGCAAAATTCCGTATGCTTGCACGAATATAAGATTGCCCATTCTTCATAATCCAATCCATCCGTTGACCGCTTACATTATGTAATCCCCTGCAAACAGTGTGAACTTGTTTGCATATTCAAAGCCTCAAGGAATTGTTCTGCTTTCCCTCTCCACTTAGGCTAACTTTTTAATCTGCTGTGACTTAAGATTAGATTTATCGTAAATTTTTATCCCTTTAGTGAAGGCATAATTCTTGCTTTTCTCTCAGGTGAAAAGAAACTGGGATCTTTTAAAGAATTATGAAGAAGCTTATCAATTCATAATGAGAAAAGAGAAACCATGGAAAAAATGTTAATGATTGGTACCAAAAGGGGATTCTCCGAAGAGAGGCTGAAAAGGCAGAAGGAGCC
>JALHUP010000226.1 GCA_022866585.1 Candidatus Zixiibacteriota bacterium
AGAGAGGGGTTTTTCAACAGTCCCTTTAGTCTGCGAGAATTTTATGTCGATTTTGTTTGCGCAATCTGAAGATTGCGGCTACATAGTCTATTTTGGTTCTTTGAACTTTTCGGAAGCTGGTTCTCCGCCAATTCCCCAGTGCGATTTTGGGATTTCATGGACGATTACGTCCACAGCTTGTGCCGGGACGCCCAAATCTGCAAAGACCTTGGTTATATTTTGGATCACTTTTTTAGCTTTTTCCTCTCCGAAACCTTCCCAGACGTTTGCATGAACGATTGGCATTTCCTACCTCCTAAATGTAAATTGATTACTCAGACAATTCTTTTTGTCAAGCAGGCTACGCCATGCTTGACCTACTCCTCTGAGAGATTATAATGTAGCCGCAGATTTTAGTCTGCGAGAATTTTGCTTTTCGCCCAAATGGGCGGCTACAAATACAACACCGTTTTGTAGGTCAACCAAACTGAAGGATGTCAACTCTTTTTGTCAAGCAGTCCTGTGGTTCGACCTTGCTCAGCACCCTGAGTTTGTCGAAGTCGGACATGCGTGACCTACGGACTTTTCAAGATTTTAATAGCGTCTGCAATATTCTTTAATTCTTCGGCGATCTCTTTGATGCCTGGTTTTGGGATGAAAGTTCTGTCTGCAAATAGGCTAAGGTTGATCGAGCTTTTATCGACGCTTTTTTTGCAGAGCAAACCGCCTTCGTATGATACTTGAATATTATATGTCAAGTGAACCTCTGACTTCTGGAACATCTCTGGTGTCGTGTTGAGAAATGCCCTGATTTCTTGGTCGGGTACGAGCATTTTTATCCCGTGGGTAAACAGGGTTGTGTAATACTCTCCTATGTCTTTATCTAGTAATTTTAAAATGTCGGGTTCAATAGAAATCTTAACGTTATTTGCCACTGATCTTCCAATGTTCTTTATCACCAACTCGGCAACATGTTCATGCAAATCAAAGAAGACAATAACACGAGGAGCCGTTTCTTCATCGCGAGATATCCGGGTTTCCTCAATAAGTTTTCTTGTCTGTTCAGCGGACTCTTTATTTGATTTAGCAATTGACCAAGTCTTTGCAACATAAATTGCAAGAAAAATAAGTGTCGCCCCACTTAAACAAAGGCTAAGTGTCTCGTATTGGCTCATTTTGTCTCCTTGTCTACACGAGTTTTGTAGGTCAACCATCCTGAAGGGCTTGTCCTGAAGGCTCGTCCCAAAGGGTGGTTGACAATTCTTTTTGTCAAGCAGTCACTCGGATATGCTTGAGTTGCAAATCTGCCAATTATCCTTTAAAATCTCTTATCGCCTTCATTATCTTCATACCTATAGACCAAGACAACTCGACCCCACTAAATTCGCATCTATATAGACCTTGAAGGTTCGAAGGAACTGGTAATCTCTTATCCCATAATAGGATCACCTTTTTATCGTATAAAACAAAAGCTGCACCAATCTCTATAAGAACATTCTGATTGATTTTGTATGTGCCATCTGGGAGCTTTTCATCTTCGTCTGCAGTTACACAGATTATAGCAGAATTGCATCTTTTCATAGAGGAAAGAACTTTCTCAGGTACCGGAATCGCGGGGGTCTCTTCTTTCACTGCGATTTCATATTCTAACTCGGCTAAATCAAGCATCATTGTGATTTGATCGACAATCTCCATGTTCCTGCCATGTGAAATGAAAACACGCGGCTTCTTAGTATCGACTCGCCTCTGCACTTCGATCAGACCAGTCTCTATGTCAACTGTTTTTTCGAGGGCATCCTTTTCGGCTGTTTTTACATCTGGTTGCCTAACCGGTTCTTCTATTTTCGCTTCCTTATCAGCCTCTTTTTCACTAAGGGTAGGAGCTATGAAGTTAATGTATTCCGACAAAGGGTCTTTATCGATTGCCAGCCTTGTTGACTGACCTTTTCGTCCTATTGTGCACTGCCCTAAACCCGCAGCATGACAAATATGAAAGAAGCAAGTTACCGTTTCTTTTATTGTCTGAGGGTTTGTGGTTCCTATCTCGTCGCGAAAGTTATCATGCCAATAGGCAGCTAGATCATCACTATTTATTTCTTCATAGTTATTATGAAAAACCCATTCCAAAGCTGCATTATATGGTGCTATTTGTCGGATTGCTTTTCTAATAATACTTTTCTTTCCTTCGTCAGATTTTCTTGAGTAGTCTCTGCCCGATTCTGTCAATTTTATTTTTGTGCCTTCTTTGGAAACCAATCCGAGCATCGTATATGTGGGTATCTTTCGAGGGTCCAATAATGTCCTATTGATGACCTTTTTTGCTTCATCGATTTCTATTCCAGCGATCTTAGTTTTTAAGAAATCGATGATTGCATTGATATCTTCGATGGTCGCAAATCGTGGAAGAGTCATTTAATCATCCCTCCTCCTATTAATGAAACTTGTTTTACACTTTTTCATTGTCGGGCAACCTGCGGTAGTCCGACCTACGCCTCTTTCTTAAACGCTATCTTCTTTTCCTCATCTATCTCAAAATCCCAAAACACCTACATTGTCATTCTGACCCCGCCTTTGGCGGGGGAAGAATCTCAGAGACCCTTCGCTTCGCTCAGGGTGACATTCCTTATTGATCTTTCCTATAAGCCACCCTATTCTTTTCATCTATATGAAAATCCCAAAACACAATCGGGGCTTGTTTTTTCATGATTCGCAACATTTCCAGGCAAATCTCCCTTATCTCCCAGTGTGCTCTTTCCACGCATCGAACTTCAAATATGTGTCTCAGCTCCCGGAAATTGGCAGAGATCACAATCTCGGAGGTGGTGGCGTTGGGCAGGATGTATCGAGAGTCCTCCTTTGGAATATCAGCTTTCACCATCTCCTGATACAATGAGAATGTCTCCTCTGCCAGTTTTTTGAATCTATCTTCAAACTTAGTATTCTTGATGCTCGGCGGGACTACGTATTCAAATTCCTTAGTTTTCCCATATTCCACATATCTCTGACTCTCCTGAGAGGGGGACATAAGTCTGTGTCTGACCAGCTCATGGGTGAATACTCTTGAGCCACCTTTTATCCTGAAAGTAGCAAGGGCATGTTCCAAGACAGAATGATGTCCTTTTTTTATCACCTTCTTTATCAACTCCTCAGTGGAGGAGGGGGGATTATATCTATTAAAACTCAAATAACACGTTCGGCAAGCCCTCTCGATAATATCTTCTGCATTGGGCGTGATGGACATTAGTTCGACTTTAACGTCCGCAGTCCGCAGTCCGCCGTCCGCCGCTTGTTTCTTGTCCCTTTTTTTCTTTGATCCAGAGTTTGCCATTTTGTTCCTTCGCAGATTTGATGATTTAAGCCGATTTTAGACGATACGTCTCCCTCTATAGAAAACCTCTCAACAAAAACCAATCTCAAGACACAGAATTCGTGCTGTTGTAATTGGTTGGATTACAATCGGTTGGTCGCCAAGGGCGACCTGCCTCCAGCATGGGGGGAAGATCCCGATTTCTCCCCTCCATAAATCAGAATCTTCCCGTCTTTTATTGTAAAAAATTAGCCTGTGTTTGTCAAGTAAAAAATTACAATTTTTACAAAAAAATCACAATATATTGTGCCCCAACTACATATAAAACGCAAAATGTTGTGAATTGGCTCTCTACCTTATTCCCCCTCTCTATTTTGAGAATGTGTAGGAATTATCGAACTCACCCTAAATCCCTCTCTATGATTAGAAAGAGAGGGACTTACACCCCTTCTCTTTTCAAGAGAAGGGGCAGGGGATGAGTTCCATATGACCCATCTTGCGAAGTGATGGAGATTGGGTATAAACTCACCCACAAAATCCCAATGTAACACGGTTCGACCTTGCTCGCCGTCCCTGCACTTTGTCTCCCGCCGAAGGCGGGATGTCGAAGGAAGCGAAGTCGAAGGGAAGGATTTTGTCATCCTCAAATCTTGGGGACACTAATGGGCTCCCAGCCCCGCAAAAATGACTTTTTCAAAACTCTCAATCCATACCGCCCAGACGGGGGGCATATGCCCGCATCAGTGGACACAAATCCTCCAGATAGCATCTTGACAAAATAAGGAAATTGCTTATCTTTAAAACAGAATGATAGTCTTTGACGGCGTTCGTTATTTTCTTGATTTTTAGGGTTTCTTTTAAGACAGTGTTTAGGAACAGTAATTAACTGAGGTTTTCGAAATCTTCCGGAAGGGGCGTTCTTCCGGTTTCTAAGGTCTTTTCGTAATGGATCCAGATTTCTGACAGGTGAGTTGATTTTCACCTTCAGTCGCCGATATTAGAGCAGAAGAGCCTTTGGTTTGCCCATCCCTATGGGTGAAGGAGAGAAATGATGAAAACACAAAGTCTGCGTCTTGAGACCAGATTATTGATCTTCACCGCAGCTTTGGGAGTCCTTCTTTTATGTTTTTCCTCAGTTCATGCTGAAGTCTCTCCCGGAGAGCTGAATGTCGAGAAAATTCCAAAAGGAGGCACCTATCCCCCCCTGCCCAGTTCAAAGGAATCCTGCCTTTTACAACACGATGACGGGATCGCCCTTACATATTTCCCCAATTGGAATCCAGGCGACAAAACTTCCATTTACTTTGATCCTGAAGCATGCAATATTCCCTACCCCTATTCATACCCTTTTCAGATTACCGGAGTCCAGCTTCTTCTTTATAATCATGCAGGCGTTGATTCGGTGCGGTTGAAGTTCTGGATTCAGAAGGTGGGGGCAAATATTTGTCAAGGACCTCAAGCAGGAATATACGTTACCCCCGTTTATACCATCACCACCTTTTATCCGGACTGGGCCCGGGTGACCTTTCCCGGTAACTTCTGTGTTAACGAACCTTTCTTCTTCACTATAGAATACTTCAGCGGAACCCCTACAACTATTCCCGGCGTGGTCATGGACGATCAGCAGGATCAGGTTGCTACTTGTTTTCAATGGATTTGGTATAGTTCTTCTTCCCCTCCCTGGCAGGAATGGAACCAATTTTGGGGGGATCCTGATCCGGGGTGGCTTTTGGTCAGGTTAGAAGGTGAAACCTACTCTTTAACCTGTGAGACAGATTGGTTCTGGAAAGCAGAGAATGGATATGCACCCAGCGGAATGCCGGATGTGGGTCAAAACCAGGGGAATTGGTCGGGATACTGTGGTCCGGTGGCAATCGGTAATTCTCTGGAGTGGTTTGGCTTGACCACCGCCCTGGGGTGGAGCATTACCTCACTCGTAGATACCGTGGCGGCATATATCCAGACCGAATCCAGCGGCACCCAAGTTCAGAACATCCAGACCGGACTGGAGAACTTCTTTAACAACTATCAGATCGATTGGATTTACCCCAGCACTTGGCATATGCCCGATTTCTACATCATGCAGGAATCACTGGAGGTGAGCCAAAATATCATTTTTCTTTTAGGCTTCTGGTGGTGGGACGGTCAGAGTTGGTGGAGGGAAGGAGGTCATTTTGTCACCATGTCCGGAGTAAAATCCGCAGGTTTAAAAATTGCCGTAAGTGACCCGGGAAGGGATGCCGCCGAATTTGGCTGGCCCGGCAGAAAAAGACCTTCTGAGCATCCTTCACCGCCACATGACGACAGCCTTCATAACGATCCTTTGTATGTATCCCATGACATCTATCAATGCGATTTAGAGTCTCCATCACCTGGAAATCCGAGTTTTTGGCTGCCAGACTATTTGGGGTTTGACCCGGAATTTCCACGAAAGTACACTGGACAAAACTTTCCATCTGAATTCGCAGGTTTTTACCAACCAGCACCTCCGGGGACCACTTACATAACCGAAGTGGAATATGCCATTATGGTCTGCCCCAAAAGGGAACATTGGTATTGGGAATCCTCCTTTCAGGACTATGCCCCAAGTGGCATGCCGGATTTCGATCAGAAGCAGGATGGGTGGGTAAGTCCTTCCACTGAGCACTTTAGTTTTTGTGGTCCAGTGGCTTTGGCTAACTGTTTCTGGTGGTTTGATTCTAAGTATAACCTTCCCTCGGGACTTCCCGGCGATAGCATCGACATGTTCCCTTTGGTGAGGAACTATTTGGGTGATAATCCCGCACTTATCGGATCTGACGACCATGATATGTGGAATGTCGATCACGCAGGGACTTCCTGGTTTCCCGGCAGTTCACCTCCTACCACCTCCCAACCGTTTGTGCCTGGTCCCCAACCACCGGTATCTCCTTGGGGTGAATTGGTGGAAAGGTTAGGTTGGAACCTGGATACCGATGGTTATAGAAGTGGAGCTTCCCATGAGGGAACTAAAGTGGAGGACATAGAGAAATCCATCAAAACGTGGCTTGCAAGTGAAACTTTTTCAGACGGAAGCACCCTGGCTGATACTCTGTGCGGACGAACCTATCAGAGCCCCACTTTCTCTTTGGTGAATTTCTGGGTGCGTAATAATTTCGGGGTGATCCTCCTTCTGGGCTTCTGGTATTGGGACACAAACAGCTGGTGGAGAGTGGGTGGACATTATGTAACCGTAGCGGGGGCTAATGGCGCTCAACTTATGATTGCCTTCTCCGATCCCTTCTTTGATAACGCCGAAACAGGAGATTCAGGCATAGTGGCAAGTGGTGCATATATACCGCATACTCCTGTGCCTCATACTGATTCCACCATCCATAATGATGCGGGAAATGTCTCTCATGATATTTATATGGTGAATTTAAACTCCTCAAGCCCAGGAGGAAGTTGGTGGATACCAGACTATCCGGTTTCCCTTGATCCCGTATATTTCATGGACATATTCTACCAGCAGAACGTCCCTGACGAATTCGAGCCTAAGACTCGTCCATACGTGCCCGGGTATCCCATCCACACCGTGGTGGAATATGCAACCCAGATTCGTCCTATGGATTACCGGGGAGATGCCAATGGTGACAAAATAGTTAATGCAGCGGACATAGTTTTTCTGATCAACTATCTATTTATTCGAGGACCTGCTCCCGTTCAGTTCACAGAAGGAGATGTTAGCTGTGATGGGATAATAAACGCAGCTGACATAGTTTTTTTGATTAACTATCTGTTTATCGGGGGACCGATTCCTCGCTGTTGTGCCCCGTAATCTTTTCGAACCCAAGGTAAGATCCTCCCAGCTATATCGGGTCGTTCTTTTGCTTTAAGGTTTTTAGATATTAAAAATTCTGATCTTACTCTTCTCCTCAATACTCGTCCGTGACGCTTTGTGGTGACGGACAAGATGCACGTTACCAACAAAGAGGCTTATAGATATAAAAAAATCTTGATTTTACCCTTTTTCCTCAAATCCATTTTTCTGGACTTTCCCCAAAATTTTGCAGTGGATTGTCTTAACGTGCTGACAAATAAAAAGAAAGGTGAAGAAAAAAAGTGGACAAAGGCACCTTTTCTTAATAGAATATAGTGAGATTAAAAAAGAGAGGAGTAGCCCGATGCAAGAACGTTATTATGATAAAAGAA
>JALHUP010000227.1 GCA_022866585.1 Candidatus Zixiibacteriota bacterium
CCGAACACTCCAAAGATATATTCTTGCCCCTTGACCCTTAACTTACCGAGACCTTTTTCTCACCTTCTTTTTTTGTCCTTTCAGGAGTTTTAAATTCCCCTAAGGGATAATAGGGAATCATCTCATCCTGAATCTTTTTGATAGCCTGAAGCGGGGTCAAAGCCCAATCTGTGGGGCACTGAGAAAGAATTTCCACCAAAGAGAATCCTAAACCGTCTATCTGGACCTGAAAAGCTCTCTTTATAGCTCTTTTTGCTTTAACCACGTTAGCTGGGGTGTTTACCGCTACTCGGGCTAAATAAACTGGACCCTCCAGTGCGGACAAAAGCTCACATACCCGGATTGGATTTCCCGCCACTTTTGGGTCCCTCCCAAAAGGAGAGGTGGTGGACCTCATTCCGGGTAAAGTGGTTGGCGCCATCTGTCCACCGGTCATGCCATAGATAGCATTGTTGATGAAGATGATGGTGACATTTTCCGATCTGGCGGCAGAATGGATGGTCTCCGCCATGCCGATGGAAGCTAAATCTCCATCCCCCTGATAACTGAAGACTATGCAGTCAGGTCTGGTTCTCTTCATACCAGTGGCTACTGCTGGACCTCGGCCATGAGCAGGTTGAATCATGTCACAATTGAAGTATTCATCCGCAAAAACCGAACAGCCGACCGGGGCAATACCGATGGTTCTTTCTCTGATTTTTAATTCTTCCAAAACCTCACCGATCATTCGATGCACCACCCCATGTCCACAGCCAGGACAATAACGCATCGGGATATCGGTTAAGCCTTTGGTTCTCTCAAAAACTTTTTTTTCCATAGCAATTTTATTTTAAACTTTCAACAGTTTAAAGGGTTAGTTTCTTTCTCGTATGAGTGTGTGGCGTAAGTCTGGTTTGAGTTTATCGGTTTAGGTATTGGTTAGGTATCGGTTGCGTATTAAGATTTCGTTTTTCGTCTCACCTTATGTAGCCTTTCTCTACGACCAACCATAAACGATACGTAACCGAAACCTTTTAACGAAACCCATCAAGAACAGTTCAGCAACAGACTCCCATACTGCTTACTGCCTACTATTTTCAAATCTTAACTCTCTATTCCCATGATTTTTTTCACCACCCCCAAGACGTCTTCTCCTGTGGGTATGCCGCCTGCTGGTCGACCGTGCAAGAAGACTTCGGCTTTACCTTCAATAGCCAATTTAACATCCTCAATCATCTGTCCGGTGCTCATCTCCACTACCAGAATCTTTTTAATTCTTGAGGATAGATCATTCAAAGGCTTCATCGGAAAGGGCCAAAGGGTAATCGGACGCAAAAGTCCTATTTTTATGTTCTCTTTTCGTCCCAATGCTAATGCCGCTTTGGAGATTCGTGAACAAGTTCCATAAGCCACTATAAGTATTTCCGCATCCTCCACCATGGTGGTTTCATATCTCGTCTCATTTTCCTCGACCTTTGTGTATTTTTCCATAAGCTTCCAAACATGTTTTTCCATATAACCTGGTCTTAGATCATAAGATCTTACCACTCTCCTGGGTCTTCCATTCGCAATTCCTAAAGCCCATTCTTTTGGAGGAAGTTTGGCTGGGTCTATCGGATCAAAGTCAAATTCGATGGGCTCCATCATCTGTCCTAACAACCCATCCGCCAAAACCATGGTAACAATACGGTATTTGTCAGCAATGGCATAGCAGATTCTGGGGAAATTTCCCATCTCCGAAACGGAATTAGGAGCCATCACAAAGACTCTATAATCTCCATGTCCGCCACCTCTGGTAGCTTGAAAATAGTCTCCCTGAGAAGGAGCGATGTTGCCCAATCCCGGCCCCCCTCTCATCACGTTGGCATAAAATATGGGAAGCTCGGCACTAGAGGTATAGGAAATCCCCTCCTGTTTTAAGCTTATCCCCGGACCGGAGGAAGAGGTCATAACTCTGGCCCCACAGGCGGAGGCTCCGAAAAGCATGTTTATGGCGGCCACCTCGCTTTCTGCCTGGATAAAAATTCCTCCAACCTCAGGCAATCTCCAGGACATGTATTCGGGAATCTCATTTTGCGGGGTGATGGGGTAACCAGCGAAGAAACGGCATCCAGCTCTCACCGCTCCCTCAGCCAAAGCCTCATTCCCCTTCATTAACTCTCTTTCACCCATAATGATCTCCGTTAGTTCATTCGGAGTAGCAGAGTTTGCTCTGCGTTAACGCGAGACAAGTCTCGCTACTCCGAAACTCAAAACTATTTACACACTTCAATCGCCACATCCGGGCAGACGAAAGCGCAAAGCATGCATCCGGTGCAAGCTTCTGGCTTGACCATACAAGCAGGATGGTATCCGGTGGGGCTGAAGTTTTTGGACAAGCTAATCACCTGATGCGGACATGCCACCATACACAACTCACAGCCTTTGCATCTTTTTTCATCTACCTCTATTTTGGGCATAAAAATTTCTCCTGAAGACTACCTCTGCCCGGAAATAAATTTAATGCTCCAAGAATTACCGGGCAAACAAACTTCTTAGGAATTTACGAAGTTTGTTTTTCAAAAGCAAGCAAATTTGTAACTTTTTTCACAAAGTGTTGACCTTACCCCCCGTCCCCCTCTCCATAAAATGGAGAGGGGGAGAGGTAAAAAAACGTTGTTCGTTGGTAACGGACGCCTTCGTCCGTTACTATCTACATCTCTGTCACGGACGAGGCATCTGCGACGAACAAAGGTAAAAGAGGAAATCAAAAGGCAGGAGTTCAAGTCTCCTGCCTTTGTTTGTCTATTTGATCTGCTGTCGGTCCCTACTGTGACTTTTCAAGCGAAATTACGTGAAATCGACATTTATACGTTTTACAAAATTCTTCGCGGATTTTTTAAAGTCTGTGCCTTATCTCTTCCCATGATAGATCCTTTTCCTCTTCGTAAATTTGCTTTTGAATTTCATGAATTTCATCTAAGGTTCTGTCATTAGGGTCAAGATCAGATACTTTAAACATCGGATATTCTCTTTAACTTTTCCTGTTAAGTTTTCTTTTTCAATTCAATAATGCCTTCTGAGTATTTCACAACGAAATCAAAGTTTCTTAAAAAATCTAGACCCAATAGTCCATCTACACAGCTACCCTCAGGCAAATCATGACAGAGGACATCGAGATTTTTTATGGTCCTTCCTAAGGCGGTGATGCTTTTCACAGTAACTAATGGGCATAATTCTACTCCGCTTCCTGTGAAAATGCGTTTTCTTGCCTTTGATTTTGCATGATCGTATCCTAAGTCTAAGGCAATATCGGGAGGAATAATGGTAAATGTTGCCCCAGTGTCGAATGCGGCAGGGAATAAGGTTCTCTCGCCCCTTAATTCCTCCACCTCCACCTTCACTAAGATTAGATTTGCAGACGAGTCAAATGTCGTCCGTGTTATCAAAACATCACCCCCACATCTTTAGGTATCGTACCCGAATATTCGATACATCTTTTCCCCCGATGTTTAGTCAGTGCCCTATGAATCTCTTCTCGACTCTTGCTATGGGCAACTAATCTGCCTTTTATTGTCCTGGTGGATACATCCGTTTCGTAATCAATAATCAGCAGCCATTCGTTAGGGTATCTTTCTTTGATTCTTTCAATGTTCTCCTTTTTATCCGTTTTTGAAGGCATCTTGATCCTCTCCTTACATTCTTTCAGGATTTGTTGCTTCTACGTGGTGTCAGTAATTGAAGCAGAGAGCAAACTCCTTCTCCCATCTTAATGTTAAACGCGACACAAGTGTCGCTACTCCGAAGAGATTACTTATAAATCTCGGCTTGGTTACATTTGCAAATTCCCACGTGTTTTTCTCTGAATCTCCAGGAGCCGGATGGGGATCTCACCGGGGTCACATAAAGGATGGGCTGAATAGCACCACCACATTTAGGACAATAAACCACATGCTTTTCCGTTCTGACTTTATCAGCAAAGGAAGTCAACTTTCTGGGCATTTTTTTCTCCTTTCTACCGCCGTCCGCCGCTTTTTAGGTATACAATTGACACATGTTTTACTTTTCTCTCGAACTTTTTCCAAGCTCATTTCAAAATGTAATATAAAAACGAAACTTAGCAAGAACTTTTTTGACTTTTGAGCTTTCGAACCTGCTAACTTTCTAACCTTTCAACTGCTTTTTATTTTCCTAACAGAAAGACGCCAACCAAAATCAAAGCTATTCCCATCCACTTGAAAAAAGAAAATGGCTCTGCAAAGATCTGCCAGGAGAACAAAACGATCAGAATATAGCCCACGCCCATCATCAAAGGATAAGCATAGGAAACATCCACTTTGGATAAAACCACCATATACATAGCCACGCTGGAGACGTAGGACAAAAGTCCTAAGAGAACAAAGGGAGTGGAAAAAATCTTGGTGAAGCTAAAAAGTAGCTGATCCAAGGAAATCGCCCCGATCTTATTCATCCCCGCTTTTAAAAAAAGATGACCGCATACGTTCAAAATTACTGCTGACAGAATCAAAATCCACTGAGACATGGCTAAAATCTCCCTAAAAAAGTTAAAGGCGCCAACATAAACTTTTCTTAAGCTAAAAGAATTCCAAGTTATGTCAATATAAAAGTTAGTGGAGTTTCCCTAAAATTTTGTAGTGGATTGTCTTAACGTGCTGACAAATAAAAAGAAAGGTGAAGAAAAAAAGTGGACAAAGGCACCTTTTCTTAATAGAATATAGTGAGATTAAAAAAGAGAGGAGTAGCCCGATGCAAGAACGTTATTATGATAAAAGAA
>JALHUP010000228.1 GCA_022866585.1 Candidatus Zixiibacteriota bacterium
ACAAAACACAAAAACTCCTGGGGGTATATTGCTCTTTTGATCTCTTTTCCAACAATACTATGTTCTTCGCCGTGATCATTCACTTCAAGGGTAATGGTCTCTTCAAAAGTTTGCTCAACGCGATTTATCACCTTCCATGAAACCGTAGTTTTGACTTTGATACCGTCACGCTCGATCTCCCAACTGTCTCCACCTTCGGATAGCGGGTCATATTGAATACACCAATCCAGTAAGTAAAGTCCGCCCTTCTTCAATACCTGGGCAACTGAGTTGAAATGAGTTAAAAGTTCAGAAGTACTTTTCACGTCCAAGGAACCCAAAAGCACATAGACAAAATCAACCTTCGTGTCCAAAGAGAAATCGATCATGTTCGCATGAATGAGGTTCGACTCTGCACCAATACGCAATGCCTTTTCCCTGCTATAATCCAGCATAGCCTGGCTTAAGTCAAGCCCACTGTATTGGTAGCCTCTTTTGATTAGTTCTTCCATGTGCGGGCTATTCCCACATCCCAATTCCAAGACGGATTTCACTGAAACTTTAGAAAAACGCTTAAAGCACTCTTCAAACACATCAACTTCGGCGGGAATATCTCGAAAAGAAAAGGCTATCTCGTAATATTTAGGATTGTCGTATAAACCAGACAAGTCTTTACCTCTTCTATGTTACCTTTTCAAGTTTCTATAATTTCATACAGCTATTCATAACCGAGCTACTTCGTTTATGCTTCCAAATTGGCATTCTATTGCAAATATTACAAATAAGGTGCTGAACAATAGACTATGGATTTCTTCCCACATTTTCTTTCTTACCTGACAAATTTTTGACCTCGTTTGCTCGGAGGCCGAAAGAATTATCACCCGCTAATTTCTCTTAGCGAAACAAGTTATCGACTTTCGCTCCATCTCCTTACTAAAATTCTTGAGTTGGCAGAGCATTTGCGAATAAGACCGGACAAGGAAACCATTAAGAAATGGGGGGAAAGTGAAAGTCAAATTCACCTTGAACATGGAGAATCTCACGGTTGATGAGACGCACATTGACCGCCTCTCTATCTCCTGGACAAACGAGGTTACTGAAGAAGAAGTCCTTTCCATGTCCGGGCAATGGATCAGCACACAAAATTTTTTGACCCAGAGGATGATCGGCTTAAAAAAAGTGGGCGAATCCAGCTTGACCATCGAGCCGATAGAAGAGCCATCCCCCAATTGAGATCCGAATTTGGATCCATAGGACAAGCTCATGCTTCCCAAACTATTTTGTATTCTAAATTCGATTCTTCAAAATTTGAAAATCCTGCTGGATTGGTTTAAGGATGCTAATCTTTATTTTTATAATCATTTCGGTCTATTGGGTCAGCTTGCCTTCGACCTCGTTCTCTTCTATTTTCTTTTTCTGATCCTTTTCAAGATTTTTAAAACCGCCTTCGATATTGTTTTTTATGTGGTCATCCCCTCTTTGGTTTTATCCTTTGTTACCTCCTTTGTTTTGCCTTTTGGTTTCGCCACAATTTTGCCTATCTGTGTGGGTCTCCTGATAGTAATCAATATCTTCAGAACTTGAAAACGATCGAAAGTAAATCAAAATCGTTTTCTTTGTCAACACAAAAATCTCTTTAGTGCTTTGTCTACAAAATAGGATTTCTATGTTTATTGTTGTGGGTTTTGCCCAGACGGGCAAACGTCTGCTTGGTTTCGGCTACGTATTGGGGAGCGTCT
>JALHUP010000229.1 GCA_022866585.1 Candidatus Zixiibacteriota bacterium
CGCCAGAAGGTGAAGAAGGTCTATTTTTCTTCACTTTTGTTTTTGAGGTCTCTGGAGAAGACCCGGATGAGAAGGGTCAAGATCAAAGAATATTTGCTTTTGTTGATCCGGAGTTTAATAATCCTTCTGGTGGTGGCGGCCTTTGCCCGACCAGCCATCCGGGGAGGTTTTGCCTCGAAAGTAGGGGCTCATGCCAAGACCTCCACCGTAATCCTTTTAGATAACTCCTATAGCATGAGGTATGAAACCAAAGACGGCTCGCTTTTTGATTTAGGAAAAGAGAAAGCCAGAAAAATCATCGGTCAATTAAAGGAAGGAGACGAAGCCAGCTTAATCCTTTTTGCTCAAGAACCAGATTTGACTAAAGAAAAGCCCACTTATGATTTCAAAAATCTGTTAAATAGCCTAAATGAATCTTTGCCTTCCTACCAAGTCACAGATGTTAGTCAAACATTGAAAAAAGCTTTTGAAATCTTGGAGTATTCTAAAAACTTGAATAAAGAGATATATCTGATCTCCAATATGGACAAATCCGGCTGGTCCTATGGATCTTGGGGATATTTCACCGATGAGGGTTTTTCCTCTCCTGATAAAAGGAAAGCCAAACTTTATCTACTCGACGTCTCGCCGGAGAAGAAAGAAAATTTAAGCATAGAAAAGATAGAGTTCGGGAATCAGCTTATAGAAAAGGGAAAACCTTTTCAGATAAAAGCCAAACTTGCCAATTTTACCTCTCAACCGGTGAAAAGCCTTTTGGTGGGACTTTATCTGGACGGAAGAAGGGTGAGTCAGACGGATGTAGATATTGAAAGAGGCGGGAAGGCAACTGTGGAGTTTGTGCAAACTGTGGAAGAAGCTGGGATTCATACCGGTTTTTTTGAGATTACAGATGATAACCTTATGATAGACAACCGCAGATTTTTTGCCTTTAAAATTCCGGAAAAAATCGAGGTCATGTTGGTGGGGGAACATCAAAGGGATACCCATAATCTTAAATTAGCTTTGAACCCGCAACCAGATAGCGATGTTCATATAGTGGTCTGGGAGACAGATAGAAACTCCTTAGCCGGAATCGATTTCAACAAATACAAAGTCATAATTTTCTCCAATCTTTTCAGGCTGAGCGATGTGGAGTTGACCAATTTGGAGAGGTTTGTCAGAGGAGGGGGAGGGGTTTTATTCATTCTGGGAAACAATATAGATCCCGAATTTTATGCTCAAAGGGTCGTCAATAGATTTTTTAATCTCGATTTGAAATCTTCTCTTACCCCGACGAGAAACGTGGGGGGATTTTTCAGTTTGGAAAAAATCGATTGGGATCATCCCATCTTTCAGGTATATCAAAATGTAATTGGAGCCGGGCAAAGGGGGGAGTCACCATCAGCAGAAAAAGAGAATCTGCCTCAGATAAGGTTTTCCTCTTTTTTTGAGCTACCCCCAGGGGAAGATGTAAAGGTAATTTCTCGCTTCAATCTGGGCAAACCAGCTTTAATTGAAAAGGATTTGGGTTCGGGCAAGGTCTTGCTTTTCGCGGCCTCTTTAGAGGAGGAAGAAAGCGATTTGGTCATCCATCCCTTTTTCATCCCTTTCATCAACAGAACTGTGGAGTATTTGGCATCCGATCTGTCCCGACTGACTGAGGATTTTTTGGTAGGATCAAAAGTTGAAAGAGAACTTGATCCAGCCTTGATAGGTTCGCTACGCTCACTACCAGGCGGAGAGGAGATCAAATTGGTTGATCCACAAAATTTGGAGACCTCTCTTTTGCCCATTATCCAAAAAGACAAGCTAATGCTCAAGATACAAAACACCGACAAGCCGGGCCTATATGAGATCAAAACAAAAGAAGGGGTGGTGGATCGGTTTGCGGTAAACATAGACACTAAGGATTCTGATCCACAGAAGATCGAAAGATCCGAAATTGAGAAAAAATTGGAAGGGCTGAGTTTATTCTACTTAAATCCCAATGACGACATTGAAAAGGCAATACTTGTGTCCCGATACGGAAAGGAACTGTGGAAACCTTTTTTATGGATTGCCTTCGGGCTTTTAGCTCTGGAAATGTATCTGGCAAAAAGCAGAAAGAAAGAGATAGTGACTGAGGAAAAAGCCTAAAGAATTTGGGTTTTCGCGATTAGCGTCACGGACGAGGGCGTCCGTGACGAACATACAAACGGAGGTTTGTTAGGAAAAAATATTACTAACAAAAGAGCCCCGCCAGAGGCGGGATCAGGATGAATCCGTTGACAGTTTAATCTGTTGGGCAATAAAACACTTTTCCTAACAACCCCTTACTTCCCTTACCCTCTCACAGAAATTTGTTGACAAATCCAAAAATTTTTGTATTTTATGGAAAGAGAAACAGAGGGGGATTTTTCTGGACAACTGAAAGTGTTTTTGAAGTCAAACTTTAAATTTTCAGGAGGTGGACCATGCTAAAAGCCAGATGTTTTTTTGCCCTTCTTTGGCTGGCTTTATTGCTGATTCTGCCCCAAGTTGTTTGGGCAGAAGATGTTCCTGACCAGCAGTCCCAGGCAATTCTTCAGAGGCTATCTGAAGGTGCCCCAGCTGGACAGCAGGTCAGTCCGGTAGTAGAAACTGGTTTCAAGGGCGGTGGAGACCTACTCTGGTGGTTTCAGGGGATTGAAAATGTAGTGTGCGTCTCAGAGTTCGTGGATGTGGATGGCGATGCGCAACCGGATGTGCTCATGGAAAGCTACGATTCCGGAGCGCCAGTGGCAGATCACTTTTTTTGCATCAAGGGGAATAGCCCGGGCTACGGCACAGTGCTTTGGTCCTGTCGTCCATTAGGCGGACCAAGCAACAGTGGTGGATATGGCGATCAATGTGTCTCATACATAGAAGACGTCAACGGGGATGGACATATGGACGCTCTTTTGGGAGCTGCTTGGGGAAGCCGAACCGCTTTCGCCATCAACGGTATGAATGGAAACACTATCTGGTCTTACGATACATATGTTCATACTCCCTCTGGTTGGATTTACAGCATTTGCCCGATCACCGACCTAACCGGTGACGGCATAGATGACGTTTTGTTCTGTGCCGGATCTGACGCAGATGCGGCTTATTGCGTGAATGGCACCAATGGAAACTTAATCTGGAAGTTTCAAGCCAACGATGCAGTTATGTCTATATGCCAGATAGAAGATATGAACGGCGACGGTTATTCAGATGCGGTAATCGCAGGCGGGGATGATGAACATAGGTTGATATGTCTTTCCGGCCATAGCACCGGCACTCCAGGGATTATCTGGCAATTTACCTTTCCTAACGGATTCCAGGATGTCTCCGTTATTCAAGACGTGAACGGAGATGGGTATGACGACGTTTTGGCTGGTGGATGGAGTTACTATGTCTACTGCCGAAATGGAAGAAATGGTGCTCAGCTCTGGAGCTATTACGTTGGTTCTGCGGAGGTGGTCATGCGAGTGGGGCCTATCTCCGACATAGATGACGACGGGATTCAGGACGTTCTGGTAGCTTCTTGGAAAAATGCCATAATATGTCTTTCTGGTGATGATGGCTCTCTAATTTGTGAGTATACTGTCGGGACATTGAACGGAGGAGACGTCTGGACTGTGGATCCCATAGATGACGTAACTGGTGATGGCTATCCGGAAGCTTTGGGAGGATCATTTGACTACTTTGTCTACTGTGTTGACGTAAAAGCCTGCACCCTCCTTTGGAATTCCTTCACCAGTAACCGTCTTTACACGGTTAGAGGTCTTCCGGATGTGAATGGAGATGGCGTGTCCGATGCTATGGCTGGAACGCAGATGCTCTCTAGTGGTGGTGGCGGTGGAATAGGCTATTGCATTTCCGGCGGCGAACAACAGATTATTGTGCCTCATGTTCTTTCTATCTCTCCCTCACAGAATCATCTGAATGTTCCGGTCAACACCAACATAACTGCAAGATTCGATGTCGATATGATGCCCAGCTCGATCAACGA
>JALHUP010000230.1 GCA_022866585.1 Candidatus Zixiibacteriota bacterium
AGGAAGTTCGCTTTTAACCTCATATCTTGTTTCCCCAATCTCCAAGCTAAGTTCTTTTAAGATGTTTTTTGCCTCTTCCAGACTTTTGCCAGCCAAATTAGGCATCATCACCGTGTCTGGTGAGGCTCCCAAGCTTACCTTAAAGTTTACTGACATTCCTAAGGGAACTGATAAACCGTAGGAAGGGGAACTATTGACCACCACGTTTTCAGGAAGACTGTCGGAGGGAATCCAGTTAATTTCCCCCACCTCCAAGCCTTCCTCACCCAGCATTAGCTCAGCTTGCCTCAGAGATACTCCCTTAAGGTTGGGCACCTGGACTATTTTCTCCCCTTTACTAACCACTACCTTTACGATCCTCCCCTTCTTAACTTTTGTTTGGGGATTAGGACTTTGAGACAATATTATTCCTGGAGGCTTAGACGGATTATATTCCTCAGCTAAAATCTTCAGGGATAAATCTCTTTTCTGCAAAATTTCCTCAGCTTCTTTTAAGCTCAGATTGGTAATATCGGGCAGGAGATGCTCCTTTCCACTGTGAACCAATGCCGGCATGATCACTCTGTCAACCAGAAGCAAAAAAAGATAGAAAGCCACAAATACCCCCACTACCAAAATGGGATATCTTATATATTTATTTCTCCAAATGGAGATTTTTAGGTTTTGAACGAGTTTTTTCAGACCGTTGATTTTCTTAATCCCCCGAATAAAGGTTTTTTAAAAATTCTTTCCCTATACGGGTCTCCGTCATTTCAAATACACAAATCTTAACTTCTTAAGATAAGATTTCTTTAAACAAAATCCACTATTTTTTGTTTCAGGATGAATCCAGTCTGGCGGCGAAACCTCCATCCATTTTATGAATATGAGGAAAGGTTCGGACAAAGCCAGATTCGTCCACCACCTCAGAGTCCATATAAAGTGAAGCATCCGTAAGTTTGAAATCTCTTCTTTTCTCCAAAAACTTTTCAATCACAAAATCGTTTTCTTCCCTGGTGAGGGTGCAGGTGCTGTAGACCAAAACGCCCCTTTTTTTCACAAGATTTGCGGCATTAAAAAGTATCTCTAGTTGAAGCTTTTGCAACCTGAGCAAATCCTCTTTTTGTTTTCTCCATCTTGAGTCAGGATTTCTCCCCAATACTCCTAACCCGGAGCAAGGGGCATCCACCAAAACCCGATCCACAGGTCGAACTTGAAAGTTACGAGCATCTCCACAAAAATAGCTCACCGAGTCTACTTTTAATCTTCGGCAATTTTCTCTCAATAGCTTTATTTTCTCCAGGTTTTTGTCCACTGCCAAAACCTTTCCCCTGCTTCCTAATAGCTCCGCAATAAAGGTGCTCTTCCCCCCTGGGGCCGCGCACAAATCTAGGATGGTTTCGTCTGGTTGTGGATCTAATAAAGTCACCGGAAATCCTGCGCTTTCGTCCTGAAGGTAAACTAAACCTTCCACCAGAGGCGTAAAATGATTCAGATCCACTCTGGATTCAATATAATAAAAATTTTCCAAAAATCTCCCTGACTTAAATTTGGTCTTACTTTTATTGAATTCTTCCTCTAAGGAATGACTCTCCACCTTCAGTGAATTCATCCTAAAACACAGCTTAGGTCTTTCATTGAAAACTTGACAAAGCTTTATGGTTTCCTCCTCTCCAAACATATTCAACCAGCTTTCCACCAAAAAGTTAGGAAAAGAATAGAATAAGGCTATGTTTTCAACTTTGTTTTCTTCCCAGGAAGGAAAACTTACTTTGCTTTTGTCCCTTAAGTAACTCCTTAAAACCGCATTAACTAAAGCCACCGTGCCTCTATGCCCAAATTTTTTAGCCAAATTCACCGATTCATTTACTGCGGCACTCTCCGGCACCCTATCCAAAAAATCTATCTGGTAAACTCCCAATCTTAAAATGTTCCTTATCCAAGGCGTTAAATCGTTTATCTCTTTTTCCAAAAAGAAGCCCAGAACATAGTCCAGCCTTCTTCTCATTTTGGTGGTTCCGTTGACCAGTTCGCTTACAAATCTCCGATCTAAATTTGATAGATGATAATTTTTGCAAAAAAGCTCAATCGTTTCGTTGGCGAAAGCAGACTTCATTTCTATTTCATACAAAATCTCTAAGGCGATCTCTCTGGCGTTTGGCATGGGTGTCTTTCACTTTTTTGAATACGGTTATAGATTAAAGCAATAGCGGGAAACCACCCTTCGCAAAGCTCAGGGCAAGCAAGGGTCTCCCCTACGGTAAACCTTAGCGCAGTTAATCGTAGGGAACGGTTCATGCCCTACCCTTAAAAAGTTTTTCTCCTTTTCTAAACCAGACTATAAGAATTTACAAAACCCTTGCTATGAATTTAGAAAAAACGCATCAACCCCGTAGAGTCGGGGTCTCCGCTTCGCTACGACAAAGTTGATGCACACTTTATAGCACATCCATAGGAGTCAAAATCCTTTTTTCAGTTTTGATAAGGAGTCCGGTCCTTTTGAAAATCAGGCTTAAAACTTTCCTACCCTCAAGCCCAAAACCGTAAATTAAAACTTCCTGGGGTCTAACATAGCCCTCTGTTCCTAAGCCCAAAAACATCTTCATTTTAGTTTCTGAATCCTCTCCCTCGCACTCCAATTTTACAATATGTTTTCTTACGTCGATCTCTTTTGATCCTTGTTGGGTGATCCTTTGGACCAAAAGATTTTTTTGACTTAAGATAGATTGGATCTTTGCAATTATCTCTGCTTCAGGATAATCTAACCCTACCTCATATAAGGCTAAGTTTATTATAAAACTCAAGGATTCCGATTTCCCCAGGATCGGTTTTGCCTCCAGGAACTCAAATCCCGGCGGCAAAGCCTGGTTCAAACGATAAAGAACTCCATGTGAATAAGGCTGGGTTAGCTGTATATCTAAGTATTCGGAATCGGAGATAAATCCCAAGGGGAGTGGAGGTCCAAAAGCTACCCTCTGATGAGGATGGAATCCCTCCGAATAAGCAATTGGTATTCCCGATCTTCGGATGGCACGCTCGAACGTGCGCCCCACATCTAAATGGGAAGTGAACCTAACTTCCTCCGATTTACTCCACCTAAGTCTTACCCGGCTGCGTGCCACGGTAAGAGCAGGAGATATCCCCATTCTTTTCTTTTTGCGACCATATGCTTCTGAAGAAGATTTGACTGAGTCTTCAGGCTGAAAAGTGATCTTTTCAAAAACCTTTTTTTCGATCAGATCGCCCACTTTCATCTCCCCTTTTGGAAGAACGAATTCTGTGTCTTGAGATTCGAAAGCGTAAGCTCTGTTTTTTTCTTTTTGTAAAGATTCTTTTCTAATCCCCTTGTCTATGTGATCCCAGGGAAGAGAGGAGTCCAGGTCCCTGGTTTGCAAATAAAAGGATGGATCAATTTCGCTTTCGCAAAAAGCCTCTTTCCAGATCTGGTAATTGAAATGTTCAGTCCAAGCATCCAATCTGGCTCCCTTTTTCCAAGCCGAGAAAATCACCTTTGACAAAAGGCGGTCCCCTCTGCCTAAAATCCCTTCGAGACAGGAGACTTCTGGATCGCGAGTTTTTAGATTCAAATTCCCCCCTCTGAGATTAGATTTCAAATAATCCATCTTCTCTTGAAGACTATCTATATCCTCCTGTTTTTCCCACTGAAAAGGAGTGTGGGGTTTTGGAGTGAAAGGAGAAATGGCGACGTTCAAATTTTTTCCTCCCCCCATCTGGTTTCCAATTCTTAAAATCCTTTTTAAAAGATGAATGATACCATCTAAGTCCTCTTTTGTCTCGGTGGGAAGCCCGATCATAAAATAAAGTTTGATCAGATTCCATCCAGAAGAATAGGCGATTTTGACGGTGTTCAAAAGATCCTCTTCTGCCAAATTTTTACAGATGACCTGCCTCAGCCTTAAAGTTCCTGCCTCCGGAGCGAAGGTCAAACCAGGCTTTTTGGTTTTGGACAAAAGCTGTGCCAATTCCAAAGAGAAAGAATCCGGACGAAGCGAGGGGAGCGAAATTGAGACCCGCTTTGAGTAAAATTTTTCATGCAATCTTTTGGCTAATTCCGGTAGTTTTGAGTAATCGGTGGTGGAAAGAGACAAAAGAGATATCTCATCCCAACCGGAGTTAGCTATTCCCATTTCAGCTTGTTTTACTATATCTTCGAAGGGTCGTTCTCTTTTAGGATAATAAACAATCCTGGCTTCGCAGAATCGACAACCCATGGGACACCCACGCATGATCTCTATGGTAAAACGATCATGAATAGTCTCCAAAAAGGGGACTATAGGAATAGTCGGGTAATATTCGCTTTTTAATTGAGGTATGGTCCTCACCTTAATTTTTTCAGGAACGTCAGGAAGCTTTGGAGTGATTTTCTCAAATCTTTTTTGGGCATCATATTTGACTTCATAAAAAGAGGGAACATAAACTCCGGAAATTTTCGAGAGTTTCAACAAAAGCTCTTCTTTTTTCATCGCACTTTGCTTGGACTTTTCAATTTCGTCCAAGATCTGGTGGATGATTTCCTCTCCATCTCCCAAGGCGAAAAGATCGATAAATTCAGCCATAGGCTCAGGATTCAAAGTGGAAGGACCTCCGGCTATGACCAAGGGATCATTTTCAGTTCTCTGCGAAGACAAAACCGGAATGCCTGCTAAGTCCAACATATTTAGAACCGTGGTATAGTTAAGCTCATAGGTTAGTGAAAACCCAATGACATCAAATTCTTTCAAGGGGGTATGGGTTTCCAAAGAGAAAAGAGGAATATTTTCTTTTCTTAAAAGTTCTTCAGCATCCACCCATGGAGCGAAGACCCTTTCGGCGACAGAGTTTGGTCTTTTATTGATCAGATGGTAAAGTATGGAAAGCCCCAGATAGGACATTCCGATCTCATACACATCCGGAAAAGCCAAAGCTACCTTCAGCTTTCCCACATGGTCCTTTTTTACAGCTCCCAACTCATTTCCAACATACCTTCCGGGCTTTATCACAAACGGGAGCAATTCTTTTTTGATTTTTTCTGATAACGGATGCATCATGCTATTTTTCAGCGCAGACTAAAGTCTGCGGCTACATTTTGATTACCATTTGATTAACGTAGCCAAGCCTTTATGGCTTGGCACCAAGGCGTAAAGCCTTGGCTACGCCTTATTCATTCACAACACATTAATATAAACAAAAATTAGAAAAAAACCAAGATATGTTGGAGGTAATCCAGTAAGAATTGGGGGTTAGGAGTGCAGAAGCTTGTCGTAGCGAAGCGGAGATCCCGCCCAGCCGGGCGTCCGTCTGGACATTTCGCGGGGCTTCTGTGGGTTTTAAAGCGCTTTCAAAGTTTGAAATCAACTTTGCACCTCGCCAAAGCAAGGTGCACTCCATAAAGGCTCACTCAAAGTTTTTTTGCCACCTCACGAGCAACATCCATGGTAGTGGAACTTCCGCCTATATTGTGGTTCAGATACTATATCATATTAATAGGTCACTTAGTTTCCCTCAATATTTTCTTTCCCTGAGGAGTGGTTATCAGTCTGAATCCACTTTCTTTCAGTCCTTCCTCTACCATCTGGTGCCAATAATTTATTTCTTCTTCAGCAGTCATGGTATTAGTTTTTTTTGAAATCTCTTTTCGTATTTTGTGTATTTCCTTGAGGACCATTGAATTTGAGTTGTGTTTAATCATTTGCAATCACCTCCTCCGGGGTAACTATTTCTATCTCCCCGTAACCCAACTTCTGGCAAATCCTTCTTACCGCTAATTTAGTTTCGATATTGACAATATGCTCAAGATTCCAGCTGACGATCGCATCTACCTGATGAATTACTCCTAATGCAATATGAAGAGCATCCGGTTCATATTCAGCAGGAATAACTTTTTCATTTATGAGAACCTCAGCAAATTTCCGACAGCTTTCAGTCAACTCCAAAAGTGGCAAACCCTCTATAACCCTTAACAATTTTCCCCTCTTTGATGGATCCTTGGTCTTTTCGATCTCTGCCACCACAACTTCGGAGACAAAAACTTCATATGGGCGAGTCTTAATCTTTTTCCAAAACTTGAGAGTGGCATTTTGTTTTTCTGGCGTATCCTCCGCAAATATGTAATTTGGAATTGTGGTTTCCAAGTATAATTTCAGTTTTTTCATTTAATTCTATTTGACCTTTTCTAAATGGATTACGAAATAACTTTTCTCTTTTAAAGCTTTCTTGCCACCTCTTCTGCCACTTGGGTGGTGGTAGATGATCCGCCCATGTCGTAGGTGCGGACCTTTCCTTCTTTAATGACTGTGGCTGTTGCATTTTCTAAACGAGTTGCCATCTGAGATTCGCCTAACCAATCCAGCATCAATTTCACGGATAAGAGAGTAGCAATCGGATTGACTTTATTCATCCCTGCATATTTCGGGGCGGAGCCGTGGGTTGGTTCAAAAACAGCGTAATCATCCCCAATATTCCCGGAGCAGGCAAAGCCCAAGCCTCCCACAAGTTGAGCGCATAAATCGGAGACGATGTCGCCAAACATGTTGGAGGTCACCAAAACGTCATAATCTTGCGGATTTTTGATAAGCCACATGCACATGGCATCGATGTTGGTCTCCCAGAGGGGAATTTCTGGATACTCCCTGGCAATCTTCCTGGCTTCTCTTATCATCAAGCCCGAGGTTTCTCTGATAACATTCGGTTTTTCAACTACGGTAACCGATCTTCTTTTATGTTTTTTAGCATATTCAAAAGCATCCAGAACTATGTTTTGGCAAGCCTTTCGGGTTAATATTCGGAGACTGATCGCAATATCTTCTAAGGGGGTCTTCTCAAATTTTTTCATAGCGGAGTGATTTTTAAGAAGGACGTCCATCACCTCTTTGGGCAAAGGATGAAACTCCACGCCGGAATAAAGATCTTCCGTATTTTCTCTGAAAACCACCAAATCAATGCCATCTCGGTAATTTAAAGGGTTCCCAGGATAGGCTTTGCAAGGTCTTAGATTAGTTCGCAAATTGAAAAGTTGGCGAAGCTTGACAATGGGGCTAAAGTAAACATATCCTTTTCCTTTTAGGCTAAAATCAAGCTCTGCCTCTGCCTCCTCTTTGGGTTTGGAGGTTATGGCTCCAAACAGACAACAATCAGTTTTTTTCAAAAGATCAATGGTCCTTTGGGGCAGGGCATTCCCCTCTTTGCACCAAAATTCCCAGCCAATGTCACCGGGGATATATTCCGCATCCAATTTTAGTTCATCTAAAACAATCTTAGCCGCATTTAAAACATCCTTACCGATTCCATCACCCGGCAGCCAGGCAATCTTGTATTTTGCCATAGAAACATGCTCCTTTTATTTTCTTAAAGGATACAAACATCCCCCTCACCCTACCCTCTCCCCGGAGGGGAGAGTAAAAGGTGAGTGAAGCCAAGCTAACCTCTTTTGGAGTGTCCGCCTTCAGGCAGACCGAAGTTCAGACCATGGTCAAGCTGAAGCTTGACACTCCAGTATTCCTATTTTATTTCAATGTTCAAGGATACAGAGTGGACATTGCCCAAATCTGATTTGTAAGGCAGGTAGGCGTAGTCAATGCTGTATTGTTTGAATTTTGTTCCCAGCCCGAATGAAAAGTCTTTTTCATCAGATCCGATCTGGTAACCCAATCTCATTTTCAAAGTTTGATAAAGACCATACTCCCCACCCAAATGAACTTGAACTTCATCATCTATGGGTTTAACTAGATCGAAACCAAGGGTGATATCGCTGTTTAGATTCTTTTTCTCTACTAAATATGTCACCCCCACCTTATACAATGTGGGCAGAGAAAATTTTCCCTTCTCAAATTTGATTTTTTGACCAAGATTCAATATGGCCAGCCCAAATTTTAAGTTCTCTTTTGGTGAATAAATTCCTCCCAAATCGAATCCCAATCCGCTTGCCGAATGAATATCTATCTTCTCATAAAGCCATTTTGCAGAAAGTCCCAA
>JALHUP010000231.1 GCA_022866585.1 Candidatus Zixiibacteriota bacterium
CTTTAGAACTTATTCAGTTTTCAAAGAACCGACCCAAACGAACTTTTATAGAGAAATCGTTAACATTCGTTGGGTATGATACATAGTAGATCAAAAAAATAACCTTTTAAACGACTTTTTCAACAGTCCCTAAAGCCTGCGGCTACAAAAACGGGAATTCTGACATACTCTCCTCAAAAGGCGGGGGAGAGAAAGGGAGCAATAAGAAAACGCAAACCTTTTGTTGAAAATTTTAACTATTCATGCGAGAATCTAAAGCATGCTATTAGCTATTGACATTGGAAATACCCATACGGTGCTGGGTATGTATGATGGGAAAAAACTGAAAGAATATTTTCGGGTTGCCTCAAATCATTCTTTTACAGTGGATGAGTGTGGGATATTGCTGAAGCAACTTTTTGAAGAGTATAATAAGATAAAAGATGTTATCATTTGCTCGGTGGTTCCTCCACTCACCCCCATTTATGAGGAGATGAGCAAGAAATTCTTAAAAGTCGATCCTATCGTGGTGAGCTCCGATCTTCCGCTGGGGATAAAGATATTGTATGACGATCCCAAAACGGTGGGAGCAGATAGATTAGCCAATGCGGTGGCGGCTTATGAGATTTATGGGGGACCCGCCATAGTGGTCGATTTGGGCACTGCCACCACCTTTGATGTGATATCAGAAAAAGGGGAATACTTAGGCGGAGCTATTGCCCCCGGAATCGAAACATCCTCCCTTAATCTTTTCCAAAAAGCATCGCAACTCTTTAAGGTCAGCCTCGAAAAACCTAAAAAAGCCATCGGAACAAATACAGAGGAGAGTTTAAGATCAGGAATAATCTTCGGAGCAGTAGGACAGATAGACGAAATAGTAAAAAGAATCAAAGAAGAGTTAAAGCAGAGGCGACCCTCAAAAAATAAGCCAAAGGTCATCGCCACTGGAGGATTAGCAAGTTTGGTTGCCAAGGAATCTAAAACCATTGAACAGGTGAATCCCACCTTAACTTTAGAAGGATTGAGGAGGATATACTTACGAGTAAAAAAGATAAGAACAACTAAAAATATTAAGTAAAGTAACAATACCGAATAGTTTTCACCCTTTTTTGTCCAAGATCGTCTGAATCTTCAAAAAATTGTGCCGTTTTCGGATTTGCATTGTATTCGGCAGAGGTTTATTATTGTTAAATCTTTAGCACTCTCTTTAGCAGAGTGCTAACACAATAGTGAAATTTTCGTAAACTATTTTCATAAGGTTGAGTAAATCTAAACATTAGAGAGGAGGAGTGGTTATGAAGGCTAAGCCTTTGGCTGATAGAGTGTTAATAAAGCCGTTGGAGACGGCTGAGATGAAAAAGGGAGGAATAATTATTCCTGACACAGCTAAGGAGAAACCTCAGGAGGGAGAGGTGATGGAGGTTGGTCCGGGAAGGGTCACAGATGACGGTAAAAAAATCGCCATGGAAGTGAAGAAAGGGGACAAGGTTCTATATGGCAAATATTCCGGGACCGAAGTTACCATCGATGATGTGGAATATTTGATCATGCGGGAATCAGATATATTAGCAATTGTAGGTTAACAGATTAGAAGTGGAAAGTAGGAAGTTCGAAGTAAAAAACAAACATTTCCCCCGTTTCTAACTTCCGACTTCTGACTTCTAACTTCTAACTTTTGAGGAAATAGGAGGTTAATCAATATGCCTAAAATAATTGAATTTGAAGCCAGCGCCAGAGAGAAACTGAAAAGGGGAATAGACAAGATGGCAAATGCGGTGAAAGTCACTTTGGGACCAAAAGGGAGAAACGTGGTTTTGGACAAAAAGTTTGGATCTCCTACTATAACCAAAGATGGCGTGACCGTGGCTAAGGAGATTGAACTGGAGGATCCTTTTGAAAACATGGGAGCCCAGATGGTTAAGGAGGTCGCCTCGAAGACCTCTGATGTGGCCGGTGACGGCACCACCACCGCCACAGTTTTAGCCCAAGCCATCTGCAGGGAGGGACTAAAGAATGTCACCGCGGGTTCCAATCCCATGGCTTTAAAGAGAGGGATTGAGAAGGCGGTGGTGGTGGTGGTGGAGGAACTCAAAAAGATTTCTAAACCACTTCCCGGAAAAACGGAGATAGCTCAGGTCGGCACTATTTCCGCAAATAATGATAAATCTATTGGAGATCTGATCGCCGAAGCCATGGACAAGGTGGGAAAAGACGGAGTTATAACGGTCGAAGAAGCCAAAACTACAAAGACCGAGCTGGAAGTGGTAGAGGGGATGCAATTCGATCGCGGGTATCTTTCTCCCTATTTCATCACCAATCCAGACACCATGGAAGTGGCTTTAGAGGATCCCTTGATTTTGATCCACGATAAGAAGATTTCGACCATGAAGGACCTTCTGCCCATCTTAGAGAAGATCGCTCAGATGGGGAGGGCTTTCTTGATCATAACCGAAGAGGTAGAGGGCGAAGCCTTAGCCACTCTGGTGGTGAACAAGTTAAGAGGCACGTTGAAATGTTGTGCGGTCAAAGCCCCAGGATTCGGGGATAGAAGGAAGGCAATGCTGGAAGACGTCGCGGTGCTTACCGGTGGCAGAGTCATCTCCGAGGAACTTGGCATCAAGTTGGAGAATACCCAAATCTCCGATCTGGGCAAGGCTAAGAGGGTAACTGTGGATAAGGAGAACACCACCATAGTCGAAGGTGGTGGAAAGACTGAGGAGATCAAAGGACGGGTCAATCAGATCAAAAAACAGATCGACGAGACCACCTCCGATTACGACAAGGAAAAATTGCAGGAGAGATTAGCCAAGTTAGCTGGTGGTGTAGCAGTCATTAACGTGGGTGCGACAACCGAGACCGAGATGAAAGAGAAGAAGGCTCGGGTTGAGGATGCCTTACACGCCACCCGTGCTGCGGTGGAGGAAGGGATCGTCCCAGGAGGAGGAGTGGCATTCTTGCGAGCCATCCCGGCATTGGATAAGTTGAAATTGGACGGAGACGAAGCAGTGGGAGTCTCCATCGTCAGAAAAGCCTTGGAAGAGCCGATTCGATTGATTGCTGAAAACGCCGGAGTGGAAGGATCGATCGTGGTCAATCGGGTCAAGGCGGAAAAAGGAGCTTTCGGCTTCAATGCGGAGACCGAACAGTATGAGGATTTAATGGTTTCTGGAGTGATAGACCCTGCCAAAGTGACCAGAATCGCTTTAGAGAATGCGGCCTCCATCGCTTCCCTTTTGATCACCACTGAGGCTTTGGTGGCAGAGAAACCGGAAGAGAAGAAACCAGGACCAGCTATGCCTCCGGGCGGATATGGTGACATGTATTAATTCTCAGTCCACCCATTAGACAGGCTTTCTTAGGGGTCTGAGCCTTCCTTCGACATCCCCGCTAAGGGCAAGGAGACGAAGTGCCGGGTCGAAGACAGGAACAGTGGGCGTGTGGTTCAAGGGGCTCACCACCCCGAGTAAACCGAGGGTTAGAACTGGAAAAGTCCGAATCTTAGATCTATTAGGAATAGAGAAAGCCCCGCCATTAGCGGGGCTTTTTTCTTTAACCCCTTTGGGGAGTTTTTTCCGAATCTGGATCCATGGGGAATGGAAAAATGAAATCTTTATTCCCCGGCTAACTGACGAAGATCATCTGGGTTGTTGAAGAACACCAATAGAAAGCAAGGTTTTAGCCTTTTATTATGGAGACCTTTCCTCGATACCGTTAGGAGAAAGAAAAGTTTTGCTCTTTACTTTCGGCTTTGGGAAGAACGGGGGGGTGGTTCGCCGAATTTATTATTTTAAAAAAAATTCTAAAAGTTCTTGACATTTTGAAGGGGGGGGATTATAATTACCAGACGAAATATGGGAGGAGATTTTTCTCCTCCGAAAGAAGATAAGAAACTATATAAGTGAAGGAGAGTTTTTATGAAAAAAGCAATTTTATTTTCTTTCGCATTCCTTTTTGGGATTTTTAACTGGTCCTTAAATCCGACCACCAAACCGGCAGAAGCCATCACCCTGGTTTCGCTGGTTTCTCCATCCGATTCCACCAAAGTAGCCACCAGCGATACGATTTTCGAATGGAGAGTAACTGAAGCCCCTAAGGAGACAGTTAAAAAATTTCATATACGAGTAGCCGAGGACCCTGCCTTTAACTCAATTATCTGGCAGGATTCAAACGTGACCCCCTCTACTCCTTCTACTAAAACGTTCTACCAGGGTCCCTCCTTAAGTGCATGGCAAGACTATTTCTGGAGCGTTAGAGTGCAGGTGGAAATAATATACGTAGATACGACCATAGCGGGCAAAGATACCACTATTGATACGACCCGTGTTACGTCATGGTATAAATTTGTGAAGCCTTTCACCTTTTTCTATGCAACCGCCAAATTAATTGGGATTCCCGATAGTCTCCCCACCATTCAGAAGGGACTTATGTGGTCAACCAAGGGTGACATGGTTTTGGTTAAACCGGGAACCTACTATGAGAATCTGAGGTTCAACAAAAAAGGAGTAATTTTGGCCAGCTATTTTGCTCGCGGAGATACCGCCGCCATCAAGAAGACCATAATCGCTGGTGATAGTCTGACCCGAGGAAAGGATAACGGAAGCGTGATCTATTTCACTTCAGATGCAGACTCTAACACAAAGGTGATCGGGTTTACCATAAGAAACGGCAAAGGGACCAAGTTCAAAGTGGGCTCTGAGGAAAAGGTCAGGGGAGGGGGGATATTCTGTGAGCCAGGATCCACTCCCACCATCGCCAATAACGTAATCACCCAGAACCGGGCAATGGATGAGGGTGGTGGAATCTTTATCGACAATGCGGCACCAAACATATTAAATAACATCATCACCCAGAATTCCGC
>JALHUP010000232.1 GCA_022866585.1 Candidatus Zixiibacteriota bacterium
AATCAGGATGCTCGGGTCCTCCTTCTCTTCTGTTTCCACGCTTTCTCAACTCTCTTATCCGGTCTTTTCCTTCCTTAAAAAGGGAGAAAAATTTCTTCTGCTGTTCGGGAGTTAAAAGTGATTTTCCTTGTAACAAGTGCAGGCTCGTTCTTTTTTCAAGCTTAGCATGCAGGGCGCCAATTTCTTCCGAAAGCTGGTTCAGTTTGTCCATGCTCGGTTCCTTAGCCATTATTTCATTCATCAAATCGCTTCTTTTAGCCTCGAGTGAATCCCGGATCGGCTCTATTTCTTCTTCGAATCTTTTAGCCTGGGCTTCAAATTCTTTCGCCTCCTTTTCATTCAGATCAAGCTCTCGTTTGATAAAACTCTCCGGCGTGTCTGGCCGGCCCATGGGGTGAAAAGGTCCTTTGGGATGGAAGCGATGGTAGGCAAAGGTTGCCAATGCGGCAATATTGACAATGGTTAAAAGTACCAGAAACAAGATGACTAAGTTCTTTTTCATAACTCCTCCTTATTCCCCTGAAATCATCTCCAAGTAGGTTGCTTCGATGGAACCCGTTGGCAAATTGTTTAGCGGATTCAAATAGTGAGAGTCAAAAAACTCCTGCAAGGCAAGAGTGCGCTCGTCAACTTGGGATGTTGTTTGGCCATTAACGGTTTGCGGGAAGTTTCCCAACGAATAGCCCAAGAAAACGCAAATCAAAAGGACGGCAACCGCAACTGCCGGGCGAGCCCAATCAACCAATCCCCCAAGCCAACCCCAAACAGGCTTTCTTCCCTCTTCGTATCCAACCACCCTCTGTTTCAGTCTTGTCCAGAAATAGGGAGAGGGCTGAATCTTCTCACGGTGTTCCAAAGCTTCCCACAATTGGGAAAACTCCTCCAACAAATGAGAACATGCAGGGCATGATTCAAAATGATTCTCCAATTCTTCTTCCATGTTCTTTGTGAGATTCTTTTCTAAATATCCTGCCAGATTTTTTTTGACCTTTTTACAGTTCATTTCTTTTTAATCCTCCATCTATTAAATATGACACGGTTTTTTACAAATACTTGTGATCAAAAATCATTTTTGTTTTAAATATCCAAGCAGTTGTTTCTGTAAATTCAGTTTCGCTCGATGAATGAGAGATTCCACCGAAGAAAGGGAATACTTTGAAATTTCGGCTATTTCTTGATAGGACAATCCCTCATATTTATGAAGCACAAATGCTGTCCGTTGCTTCTCGGGTAAAGAATCAATCACCTTTTGTACTATCACATTTCGTTCTTTCTCTTCCAGTGCCACGTCCGGTCGAGCCGAATCTGAAGCCGGCACGTCAGCTACTTCTTGACGCTCACCTTCTAATAACGAACTGAGGTTTCTAAGCCACCCAGATCGCTTTTTATCACGGATGAAGTTCAGTGATCGATTGACCGCAATTCGGTAAAGCCAGGTGGAGATTTTAGCTTCACCTCGAAATTTTTGGGCTGATTTGTATACCTGGAAAAACACCTCTTGAGCCGCATCCTCGGCATCTTGTCTGTTACCAAGCAGATTATAACAAGTGTTAAGGACCAAATGTTGATACTGATCAACTAATAATTTAAAAGCCAGATGATCTTTGTCGATAATTCTCTGAATCAGTTCTTCATCATTCATTCAAAATCTCAATTTTCTTTGAATTCTCAAATCTCAAGTATAACTTAATTATAGACACCAAATCGGCAGAAAACTTGCGGTGCCATACTACTATTGTCTGAACATGTGAGGAGTTTGATAAAGGGAGGGTAATCCGAACAAAGATAAGATATTATTGCGTAATTTACCGGAATTGCGCAGTCAACTCCGTTTTTCAGTGTTTATGAACTTTACGGGGCGGATTTAAAAAATCCGCCCCTACATTTGTTAGCTCCAAATATGGGTTAGTAATTTTCGCACCAAAGCTCATAATATGCGCGGGGATGGGCACAGGCTGGACAGATCTCCGGGGCTTCAGTCCCTTCGTGCACATATCCGCAATTTCTGCATTTCCACTTAACGGGTTTATCCCTTTTGAATACCTTACCCTGTTTTATATTGTCAAGCAATTTGAGATACCTCCTTTCGTGGTATTTCTCCACCTCTGCTATTTCTCTGAAAGTCCTGGCTATTTCACCAAACCCCTCCTCTTCCGCCACGTTGGCGGAATCTGGATATAGCTTCCCCCACTCCTCCCTTTCACCGTCGGCGGCCGCCTCTAAATTTTCGGCTGTGTTTCCAATAACCCCAACTGGATAGGTCGCTTTTATCTCGACCTTTCCCCCTTCAAGAAATTTAAAGAATCTTTCAGCATGTTCCTTTTCATTGTCAGCGGTCTCCTCAAAGATGGCTTTGATTTGCTCGTAACCTTCCTTCTTAGCCTTGGAGGCAAAATAGGTATAACGATTGCGTGCCTGCGATTCGCCCGCAAAAGCGGCTAAGAGATTTTTTTCAGTCTTTGTTCCTTTCAAATTTGTCATTATTCTTCTCCTTTATAAACTTGAGTCTTGTTTTTTCATCACCCATGAATATTGTAGTATTCAAAAACCGAAGCCTTGGTTCCAAGCCGTGAAGGCTTGGCTACGCGAAACAGCCAAAAATAATCGTATTTCTAAACTTCAAGTGAATTTTCCCATAAACCAGGAATGTTGCAATATTCAAGGGCAAAAAGAGCCCCCTGCTCGAGGCGAATAATTTTCACCCTCTTCATTTCCCGTCCCCCGAAGGAGGGACGGAAAGCAAGACACTACAACTACAATTCAAATATTTACAACCTTAAAATTTAGAAAGGAAGATCCTCGTCTTCGGTTTTGGTCTCTTCCACCAAAGGTTCCGCAATTTCTTCAGGAATCTCTGCCTCGGGCTCCCTTCTTCCCAACAGATTAATCGACTGGGCTACGATCTCGGTGATATATTTCTTATTCCCATCCTTGTCTTCCCATGACCTGTTTTGGATTCTTCCCTCGACATATACAGGACTACCTTTTTTGAGATATTCATTGCAGATCTCCGCTTGTCTTCGGAAAACAACTATGTTGTGCCAATCGGTTCTCTCCTGCAGTTGTCCGTTCTTATCTTTCCATTTCGAACCGGTGGCAAGAGAAAATTTTACCACAGGTTCTCCATTGGGGAGATAACGGAGCTCAGGATCTTTCCCCAGGTTTCCAATCAGGATAACCTTATTTACTCCTCGCATATTTACCTCCAAAAGTTTTGATTTCCCATCATTGGCTATTAACTTTCTAACCTTTGAACTTTCTAACTTTTTAAACAAATCCTTTAGTCAATAATAAACTTTTTATAAAAATTTGTCAACTTTTAAATTTTTTTAATTTTTTGTTGCCAAAAGGACAAACTTGTCGTATTTTTTAAAAACTTTTACATAGGAAAAGTTGCCCATGAACTATCTGGACATAGACACAAAGTATACTCCTAAAAAACTTATGAAACTGGGTTACGAAAAAAGTTTTACTGAAAAAATCAGGAACATGATTAAGAAGAATGAGTTCAAAACAAAGATGCCTGAAGTTTTGAAAATACCACGGGGCAAAATAAAAAGTGATCTATGATAAAGCAGTATTTTGTTTGGTCTTTAAAAAAGTCTGGGAATGCGGCGGGCTA
>JALHUP010000233.1 GCA_022866585.1 Candidatus Zixiibacteriota bacterium
ACGGGAAACGAGGGGAGTGTAAACCTTTAGGTTTACCATTTAGAATAGTAAAGCTAAAGCTTTACACTCCAAAATATAGATAAGGAGGAGTTATGACTCAGCCATCTGAGAAAATTCCGGATATAAAGGTTACAGTAAAAAGCATCAAGGGAAAGTGTGCCTTAAAACATAAGGTAGGGGAAGAGTTTTTCTTTAAGGGTGGGATAGCGCCAGGTGGATTGTGCACCGAAGGGATGTTGACCGTGATCCCTGCGGCCAGAACTTTGATGTTCGGAGGAACACACTTCTGGGAAGAGGATCCGGATGTCATCTCGGTCTGCTGCCCGGATGCAAAGAATCTGGTGGTCTTCGAGATCAGAAGAGTTAAGAGTTGAGAGTAAAGAGCTTAGAACTGAGAGCATAGAGTGTAAAGCTGGAAGACCTACTCTTTAGTTCGGACAGGGGTTGCACCTGTGTCCGTCATAAGGGTGGGGGTGCAACTCCCACCCTAACGTAGCGTTATCTAGGCTCAACCTTTATACCGCTCCTTTTGAATAAAGCTACCGTGACCCCATCTCCTTTAACCCGCCTCCCTTTTCTTTTTATCCACCCGCATCCACACGCAGGGCTTTCTTGTTTCATGAATGCTTTTTTTATTTTGAATTTTTTTGCAATCGTAAGAGAGGCGAAAGCGCCTCTCAAAAAGAAAGGAGTCAAATCCTCCCCCTTTCTGGAGACGACCTTTCGTTGTTGACAAAGGACCTCTTTACCATCTCCTTTCTCTATCTCTCCGGGCAAACGCGGAACCGGAAGACCACCTAACTCCTCTGGACAGACTGGAATGGCTTTTCCCTTTTTAACCAACTCCGCTATTTGCTCGTCTCTGGCATCTTTTCCATCGAACCGCGAGCAGATCCCACAAAGGCACGCAGAGACCAAATATTCGACCTTACTGCTCATTTGAAATTATTAAAAAAATGGGTCTTCTCCAAAAAAGTTGGCAATGTATGAGCTTGTATTTGCACCAAAAACCATGGCTGTTTTATACCTCTCCCCCTTTGTCCCCCTCTCCATTTCATGGAGAGGGGGTAGGGGGTGAGGTCATCATTCTGCCAACTTTGTTAATTCCCAAGGATTCTTATTCTTATCAAAAATTTCAGCCACTAAAATGGAGAAGATCCAAAAAATAAAACCTCGACTCCAGTGTAGGGATGGTCAAATCGAGGCTTTGTGAGAGACAGTTCAAAAAGCAGAGTTCAATCTAGAAGATATGGGCTCGATAGAATATAGTTGAGAGGGTTTTTCGGTTGACCTTGAAAGTGGACCTCATAGTGCAGGTGCGGTCCCGTGGTATAGCCGGTGTTTCCTACCGCTCCGATCACCTCGCCCCTTTTCACATACTGCCCTCTTACAACTTTTGACAGGGAAAGATGCGCATATACGGTGGTGTAACCGGATAGATGGCTGATCAGAATCATTTTCCCCAGACCCGGATCTCTTTCCACAGAACTGACTATTCCGTCCGCAGTGGCATATACGGGCGTGCCGATATCTGCCGCTAAATCTATCCCCAGATGAGGTTGTGTTCTTCCAGTGAAAGGATCCATCTTAGTTCCAAAGCCACGGCTGAAGTATCCTGTAGTAGGGCAGATAGAAGGAGTGTGATCCAAAACCTTTTTCTTGTCGGAAAGATTCGAATATATCTGATTGAAGCTTTCTCTTTCAAATCTGGCTTGTCTTAAAACCTTGTCCAGCTCGGCTTCAGCCTCCTGAACCTGTTTCACCGTCAGGCTCTGGTTAGAGAATTGGTTTGGCATCGGACCTCCTACTCCCACCTCTCTTAGTTGGACATCCACCTCCGGCAGTCCGAAGACCATCCGAACAGTTCCTTCTTTTTCTATTAAACTTGCCATCTCCCCCTTTAAGTTCAATATCACAGAATTCAAGTCCAAAAGCTTGCTCTCCAGATATTTATTCTCCTTTTCCAATTGGCTCAGCTTGGCTCTATCCAAAATCTTGCCAAAAAAATCAAAAGAGAAAAATAGATTAAGTAAAACCAAAAGGAAAAAGCTAAAGGAAAGGAAATAAAGAAAGGGAGCAGAAATCTTCCTTTTGAGGATCTTTCCTCTATCGTGGGGAATAATTAGAACCGAAAAATGTTTTTCCCGCCTCATTTTACTTCCCTATGTAAAAGGGAACCAAATTTACCCTGAAATTTGGCACACCCAAGTCTGGGTTAAAATAAACACCCCACTTTAGTTTGTCAAGTATTTTTTTCTATTGAAAGAAATTTTTCCTCAAGTTAGAGGAAAAGATTTTAGAGTCCGATTCAAAGGGAATGTCGCATGTCTTTATTTGATGAGGATATATTCTCTTTTTAGAATCTTGTTAACCACCTTGATGAACTTTTCCGAATTCAGGGTCTGCAGACTATAGATGTGCCAATAGGTCTTCTCCGGCATCTTATAATTCGATTTTCGTCTCTTAGGCATTCTGTTTGATTCCCCCCATGTTTCCTCCGGGGTCAATGGGGGAAAACCAAAAGAACCCTCATTAACCTTGTCGGCATTTTGTTCGATTTCTAAAGCTAACTTCTTCGACATTTTATAAAGCAATTGTTATGCCCACAGAAACACGGAAGCCTAACCCAGATCCTTAAATCACAATCGCCGATGCTATTTTGACTTACCTACCTAAGAAGCTGACATAAGAAATACACAAAAATTTCTCTTCCAGAGAACTTATCGGGAAAAGACCACAAAATGTGGCTTTTTGCCAATATTTTTTAACAACCCCAATTACTCGGTTGCTGTTTTTTTGAGCCAGTCTCGGGTGGCGAAAAATTGACAGCAAAAACCCAAGTGAGATTTTTCTATCTTCTTATTATCTGGTAGGTGAAAAAGGAAATTAGGTTTCGAAGGTATAACAACTACGGCACAAAATCCCCACGAAACCGCCCCCTCGCGGAAAAGAAAAAACGTAGGGTCGTAGGAAACCTTCAGCCCATAATTGTTACTTCTGCATTTCTTTCCTTTCTTCCTACTTTCAAGCCTAAATTATAATCTGTTAAAAAGTTTGTCAAGCATTTTATTTCAATGATTCCAGAATCACTCGCTATTAGTTAACATAATTCTCTCCTTTTCTCTTGAAGTTTAACGAAGTCAACAGCTTAGATGCTGATACATATTTGTGTGTAGTTTGTTATCAATAACACCCTATTTTTTAGAGACTCACAAAAACACTCTTTTCCCCTTGTTTTTCAATTCGATTGTGCTATTTTCTAAACAGATTTGATGAAACTTATTTTACGCTCAAACGTATTCAAAATTGAAAGGGATCTTTGTGAAAGAGGAAGATGAGATCCTGATAAAGGAAGCGTTAGCCGGCAACCAGAAAGCGTTCAAACTTTTGCTCTATAAACACCGAGACGCGATCTATCATGTGATTTTGAAGATAGTGCACAATCAGGAGGAAGCGAGGGACTTGGTTCAGGAAACCTTTATGAAAGCTTTTGGCTCTTTGGCTACTTATAAATCCGAGTATCGATTTACCACCTGGTTATATAGGATTGCGGCTAACTGCTCGATCGACTATCTCAGGAGAAAAAAGATCGATTCTCTTTCCCTGGACCAGCCATTGGAAACCAAAGATGGAAATGTGGGAATCGAGCTTGCGGATTGGACCTACAATCCGGAGGTGGATTTAGACTCCAAACAGAAGGTGCTTTCTATAAACCAAGCCATCGATTCGCTTCCCCAAAAATACCGTGAAGTGATACTTTATCGACATAAACAAGATAAATCTTATGAACAGATCGCAGAGATATTGGGAATCCCGGTGGGAACCGTTAAAGCCAGAATCTTCAGAGCCAGAGAGCTTTTGAAAAAGAAACTTAAGTCCCTTAGGTGAGGATTAAGATCATGAAAAAAAGACAGATTTTGAACACTTCTTTCCTTTTGATTTTTGTGTTTGTTCTTATCTTTCCTCCCATAGCTTCTGCAGAGGAGTATACTTTCACTCTCCATAAAGAGCTTCCAGCAACCGCAAGTCCCTCCCTAAAGGTCCAAAATACCTCCGGCGAAATTAAAATCGAGTCTCATCCTGAAAACAAAATCATAATTGATGCTTTAAAGGTGGTGGAGGCTGATAATTCCGAAGAGGCAAAAAGAAAAACAGACGGAATCGAAGTCGTCATAGAAAATTATGATTCCAAGGTGGAGATCAAAACCAAATACACTCCTTTGAAATCAAAAAGTTTCTGGGAAGCTGTTTTGGGCTTTGATGGGAAAAGCTCTGGTTATGTTGATTACCATATATTGGTTCCTGAAAAGATCGAACTAAACGTCTCCAGCATCTCGGGAGATGTGATAATTTCTGATATCTCCGGAGGCGTAGAGGTAAATGTAACCTCTGGCGATTTATGGATAAAAAGGATCAAAGGACATCTTGATTTGGAGACCACGAGTGGGGATGTGGAAATCTCCATGATAGAGGGTGGCGTCATCGCCTCTGGAACCAGCTCCAATTTAGAAATGTTTGACATCAAAGGGGACGCAAATTTAAGCTCCACCAGTGGAGATATCTCTGCCGAAGATATAGCGGGCTCAATCCAAATTAATAATACCAGCGGAGACGTATCCTTAAAAGAAGTAGAGGGAAACATAGAGGTCACCACCGCATCCGGGGATGTGATAATAGATCAGAAAGAGGGAGGCTTACGCTTAGAAAGCTCCAGTGGAGACGTGGAGGTGAAAACTAAAATCTTTCCCCAATATAAATATTATGTGGAGACCTCCAGCGGCTACATCCGTTTGTTGTTACCGCAGGATTCCAATGCAGAAGTAGAACTTGAAACTTCCAGCGGAAGCTTAGATTGTAAGCTCCCCTTGACTGTATCCAGCATTTCCAGAAATTTGTTAAAAGGAAAGTTGGGCGAAGGTGGACCCCAGATTAATCTTATCACTACCAGCGGAGATATCAGCTTGGGGGAATACACAAGATGAAGAACTTCTTTAAAAAAACCTGGACCATCGCTTTAACCCTGTTCTTATTAGCTGTACCTTTTGTTTTTGGTCAAACCGAGAAGGAACGAGTATCCCACAAGGAGAAGACAAAATCGGATACTACGGAGGCTGAAAAAAGCAAGCTTCCCTCCAAAGTTGCAGAGATTCGTATTGATGAGGAGGGTATTTTTATCCGCACCCAGGAGGGGAAAGAACTCAGATTGGGCAAAACAGAAAAAGAAGGAGAATCCGTCATCGACAAGGAGGGAATCAAGATAGGTGATCTGAGGATAGATTTAAAATCATTAAAAGATTTAAAAATACCTCCTGTTGAGATAGAATCCCTCGAAAAATCTAAGAAGGTTTCTACCATCAATCGTGACATCGTAAAGATGGGAAGGGACATAGTGGTGGAGGAGTATGAAAAGGTAGATGGTGACGTGGTGGCGGTGGGGGGAGATGTCACGGTCAAGGGCACAGTCACCGGTGATGTGGTAGCAGTGGGAGGGGATATTCTTGTAACAGCCACGGGAGTTATTGAGGGCGATGCGTCAAGCATAGGAGGTGACATAGAAAAAGAAACGGGAGCAGAAATTAGAGGAAAAAGATTTCGAACTTTTCTCCCCAAAATTTTCTTTACACCCCCTACCTTCTTTGGTGCGTTTCAGGGATTGGCTCTTTTTGCAAGAATCCTCAAGATCATGCTCTTGTTGTTTTTAGGAATTGTGGTGATCTCCATCGTTCCCAAAAATGTAGCCAAGGTCAAAGACAAGGTAAGGCAAGATTTCCTGAAATCCGCCTTGGTTGGATTTGCGGGTGAAATTCTGATCATTCCTGTCTTCCTTCTTTTAATTGTCACCATCATCGGCATCCCCGTCGCAATTTTGGTAGAGCCCCTATTGATTCTGGCGGCTTTGATTTTGGGATACACTGGAATATCCTACTTTATCGGTGAAAAGTTAAGAGAAGGCACCAGCCTGAAGCCCGAGTCACCCATGATGATTTTGGTCATCGGAATCCTGGCGGTGGAGTCCGTTCTGCTTTTGGCAAGAGTGGTGGGAATTTTCGGGCATTTTCTTTTTGCCTTCAGTTGGATTTTAACTTTCGTCGGATGGCTGATCTGGTATGTGGCAATAACTGTCGGCTTCGGTGCCTCCATCTTGACCCGTCTGGGCACCCGACCAAAAGAGGTCAAATTAGCTCCAAGCCCCGCCAATCCATCTAACTTTACTGCTAACGAGAAAACTTCAGGTTAAAGGACGGAATAGAAATGAAGAAGATATTTTGGAAAATTCTTTTAGTGGTGATTACAGTTTGTTTCACTATGTCAATCGGCTTTGCTAAGAAAGAGGACTTAGAGAAAGTGCACAAGGAAATCAAATTTCAGGGTGAAAGGAAACTCAATGTAAAAATCGATTTCGGAGGAGGGATTATATATCTGGACAAAAATAATACCGGGGATATTCTGAATGCAGACTTTGAATATAATCCAGACAAATTCGATATGGACATAGATTACGATAAAATTGAGGAAACAGGAAAGCTTTATTTACGCAGCAAATCCGAACATGGACACTTTGATCTGGAAACAGATGATAACTATTGGCATCTTGGATTCACCGACACCATACCCATAGGTTTTGAAATGGAGGTAGGCGCCTGTGAAGCTGAATTCGATTTCACCGGACTAAAGATAAACAATTTAGACTTAGATTTAGGCGCATCCTCAACCCAGATAATTTTCAGAAAGCCCAATCCGGAACGAATTTCCGAAATCAACATAGATGCGGGAGCAAGCGAACTGAAAATAGAAGGATTGGGGAATGCCAATTTCGATAAACTCTCCTTTGATGGAGGAGTGGGAGATTTCACTTTGGACTTCAGGGGTGAATTGAGACATAAAGCCTATGTGGACATAGATGTGGGATTGGGAAGTCTCACTGTTCTTTTGCCTGAAAACATAGGCGTAAGGATTCGAAAAGAAGGTTCATTTCTTTCTTCTTTCTCCATAGATGAGGATGAATTCCAAGAGGTGGAGTCCGATATTTATGAAAGTGAAAATTTCGGCAAAACCGAAGGGGAATTGATCTTCGATATAGAAATCGGTTTAGGCTCGGTCGAAATCGAATATATAGACCATTCTCTCTGAGGACTACGTTATTTTAGCCGTTCATCGCCAATGTTACATCTGAATAAAATCAAGACGCAACCCTTTTTAATTCCTCCTTAGGGCGGGACGAATCAATTTCTCTTTTTTAGGGATTTTGGGAAGGTAAGGTCCGCCCCGACCCAAAGTATCACTTAACCTAATATCTACTTTTCCTACGGACACAGACTTCGTGCTTACATCAAGCGCAATTTAGTCACCCGGGGATCTATGATCACCTCATCTTGCTCAGAATCCAATTATCCATGCTTTTTCTTCGACCGGGCAGATGCGTCAGAAAATTATATTTCTCTCCCTCAATTTAAAAGACACCTATCCTCTTCTCCCCCTACCCCCTTTTTTTGATAGGTAAGATATTTTTACCAGCGCTGGCGTCTCTCTCGAAAATCTCTTCTGCCGCCACCACGGGGTCCACCCCCACCACGGGGCCCACCACCACCACTCTGCCTCTGTGGTCGGGCCTCATCCACCTTCATAGATTGACCGTCTAATTCGGATCCATCCAAATCATCTTTGGCTTTTTGGGCTGCCTCCTTCGATTCCATCTCCACAAAACCAAAGCCTCTCCCCTCCATAATCCTCACAGAAAGAACATTTCCGGATTCAGCAAACTTCTGTCTCAACCCATCCTCTGTGGTGCGATAGCTCAGATTACCCACGTAAAGCTTGGTGGTATTCATTGCTTCTCCTTAGGTTTAAAAGATTTTAGCACAACGCCCGGTATATAGGTTCGCCAAGCCCACTACAAGTCTGAGCTACGAGCCCCCGCAAACGCAAACCAAGACAGACATCCCGTGTTATGTGCCGTTAACTACTTTCTATTTTTTAATTCTCAAATTAGGGTGCAACTATCGAAAATAGTGCGCCCGTCGGATGAAACCGCACTTAATAAGTATCAAAAATATCTTTTGTGGACACCCAAATAAAATTTATCACTCCTGTGAACAAGTAGAACCTCAAACATTATATAATATAGTCAAACCATTCAAACGTCAAGCAAAATATTTTAAAATTTTTGTTTCACAACCGGAAAACCCTGGATTTTGAAAATCCAGGGTTTTCCGCTCTTTTAAAACTTTTCCCAATTTTTTAATCCAGGTAAGCTCGCAGGGATTTGCTGCGGGAGGCATGCCTTAATCTCCGGATGGCTTTCTCCTTTATCTGCCTTACCCTTTCGCGAGTGAGATTGAATCTGGCTCCGATCTCCTCCAAGGTTAAAGCCTTTTCGTGATTCAATCCGAAGTAGAGATTGATTACCTCAGCCTCTCTGGATGAGAGGGTATCTAAGGCTTTTTCTATTTCCAGTCTTAAAGATTCATCCAACAAAGCCTCATCCGGAGCGGGCTGAAATTCATCCTCTAAAACGTCCATCAGGCTGTTGTCCTCGGAGGTGGAGAAGGGAGCATCTAAAGAGAGATGGCTGTTGGAGATTTTTAAGGTGTCCGAAACTTCAACTGCGGTCAACTCCAGCTCCCTGGCGATTTCATCAGGCGAAGGTTCCCTTCCATATTCCTGCTCCAGTGAGCTGGAGATTTTGCCAATCTTGTGTAAGGTACCAACCCGGTTTAGGGGCAATCTCACAATGCGAGACTGCTCAGCTAAAGCCTGCAGGACCGCCTGTCTGATCCACCAAACCGCATAGGAGATGAATTTGAATCCGCGGGTTTCATCAAACCTTTTAGCCGCTTTGATCAACCCGATGTTCCCCTCGTTGATCAAATCGGCTAAGGAGAGACCCTGATTCTGATACTGTTTAGCTACAGAGACCACGAATCTCAAATTTGCCTTGGTCAACCTTTCCAAAGCATCCTGGTCACCCTCTTTAATCTTTTTAGCTAATTCCACCTCCTCTTGCGCGCTGATCAGTCGAGTCTGTCCTATCTCTCTTAGATATAGATCTAAAGATCTATCCTCCTCTCTATACCTTTTTACCTGTTTTGCCAATTAAGAACCACTCCTTCCCAGGCGGGTCTTCGTCTTCCTGGGTTTAAGGTTTCACCGCAATAAAAAGAGCTTCCCCGCCTCTTGATACTAAAAAGAGTATAGGTTTTTCCCTATTCTTAAGCGACTTAGTAACCTTTTTGTAATCATCCATATTTTTGATTTCCTCATTATCGATCTTCGTAATGATGTCCCCCTCTACGAATCGGCTCTCTTCAGCCGAGCTTCCTTCTTCGACTCTCAAGACAATAACCCCCGGTTGAAACTTTACGTTAAATTGAGTGGCTAAAGCTTGAGTGCAGGTGGCGACTTCTAAACCTAACCAATTTTCTTTCTTCTCCTCTTTTGGTTTTTCTTCTGTTACGGAAGCCGTGAATTTGTCTCTATCCGCCAAAGTTACATCTTTCGAAACTCTCTTTCCTTCTCTTAAAATATCCAGGGCAATCTTTTGGCCCGGGCCAGCGGCTGCTACCATCATCCTGAAGTTTTGACCTTTCTCCACCTTTTTTCCGTTGAACCCGATGATAACGTCCCCAACCTTTATGCCGGCTTTCTCCGCAGGGGTATCTGATTGCACCTGCCTAACCAATACTCCCTCAATAGAAGGAAGATTCAGGGCATCTGCCGTGTTTTTATCCATCTCCTGAAAAGATATTCCCAGAAAACCGCGGGAGACCTTCCCTTTTTCCACCAGATCCGGTATCACCCATTTGGCCAGATTTATCGGAATGGCAAAACCGATTCCTATATTGAAGCTCATTCCAGTGGGATTGGTTATGGCAGAATTTATCCCGATCACCTGTCCCCTAATGTTCACTAAGGGACCTCCACTATTTCCCGGATTTATGGATGCATCGGTCTGAATGTAATTTTGATAATTGGGGGTCTCTTCTGGACCAAACTCTAAGTTGCTTCGACCCTTAGCGCTCACCACCCCCACGGTGACCGTTCTGTCCAAGCCCAATTGGGGAAATGGATTTCCGATAGCCATCACCCATTCTCCCACTCTTAATGAGTCCGAGTCTCCGAATTCGACCGTGGGAAGATCGGTCCCGGCCTCGATTTTCAGCACAGCTATATCGGTATCTTTATCCAGCCCCACCACTTTTGCCTTATATTGACTGCCGTCTGGAAGTTTCACCGATATATTATCTGCTCCAGCCACCACGTGATTATTGGTTAAAACATATCCTTCTTTTCCAAAGATAAAGCCGGAACCCAAGCTCTGCGCTTTCTGAGTTTGAGGTAGTTTTCTTTCTGGGACTTCCCCAAAAAATCTACGGAAGAAATCCTCAAACGGCAAATATTCAAGATCCCTTCGCTCCACGATCTTTTCCGCGCTTATGTTGACCACTGCCGGGCTTACCTTCTCTGCCACCGCCACAAAAGGATTCTCTTGGTCGACCACAAGCTCCTGCTTGGAAATCCCGCCAGAGACGAGATTGGAAACAGGCAATACACTCGGATTGTCCAGAGGATCCCCGAAGGAGTTTTTAGCTTCATGGACGGCCTTGGACTGTGAAGACCAATTGAAATTTGACGCAACAAGTATACCAATGCAGATAAAAAGAACGGCAAAAGGAATATAAATTAAAAGTCTTTTTGCCTTGCCCAGGATACCTTTATCCCTCAAAACTTATCCCTCCCAAAATTAGAGAATTTTTTTTATAGCCCCAAATTTTTATTTTGTCAAGAGAAAAAACGCCTCATTATCAGAAATTTATTTCAATCCCCCTTATTTTTTCAATTTTCCTTTTCCGCTTCACCTATCCCTGCAAATGCTTGCATACAAAATGCAAAATAGTATACGCTTCTACTTTCATTCCGTTGCAAACAAATTTTACCCTATTTGAAAAAATCTAAGAGTTCATCTTCGAAAGATGTATCGGGTTAACCGGTGCATTTACTTTTACAAATCGGAGGAATGCGTTTAGTTTCAAAATCTCATTTTATTTTTCACTTGACCTTCAAACTTACCGATATTTATTGTAAATCCGTATTTGAATAAAAAGTCTTTCGTCTTGAGAGTCGGTTGGCAGGAGAATACTTATAATTTAGGAGGAAATTCGTATGAATGCTTCACAAATGAAAAAATTGATTTCTCTTTTTTCCCTCATCGCTTTGGGGTTATTCTTTTTTGGTTTTAATCCGTCCGGATTATCAGGTGTTCAGGCTAAAAACAATAGTTCCGACCAGCTTATCACAAATCCAAAAATCCTTAAGCTATTCGATGATTTGCAGGATGTGATCATTTCGGTCTCCAACACCATCAAACCTGCGGTGGTGCATATTGAAGTGGTTCAAAAGTCCGGGCAGTTCAAATATAAATCCTTAGCTTCCGGTCTGATAGTGGATGAGCGGGGGTATATTCTTACCAATGATCATGTGGTGGACAAAGCCCAGAGCATAACCGTCACCCTTGCCAGCAAAATTGAATATCCCGCAGAGATCATCGGAACAGACAAGCAGACCGATTTAGCTGTAATCCAGATAAAAACCCAGGAAAGTCTCTTCGTTGCAAAATTGGGGAATTCGGACGAGGTGAAAGTTGGCGAATGGGTGATTGCCGTGGGTAATCCTTATGGATTTGACCGAACCGTTTCCTTCGGAATAGTGAGCGGCAAAGGAAGGGTCTTTCCTAATCTTCCTCTTGAAACCCAATTGATCAACGATTTCATCCAGACCGATGCGGCCATCGATCCGGGTTCGTCCGGTGGTCCTCTGGTAAATCTGAAAGGCGAGGTGATCGGGATAAACTCCATAGGTTTTGGCAGGGGGCAGGGATTCACCATTCCCATAAATACAGCTAACGAGGTTAAAAACAAGCTTCTGACCACCGGAACTATTGACCGGGGCTGGATCGGAATCGTCATCCAGCCTCTAAGCCGGGATTATGCCAAATATTACAATAAACCGGATCTGGAAGGAATTCTTATAGGTGACGTTATCCCCGACTCGCCGGCTGAAAAAGCCGGGCTTCTACCCGGGGATATAATCGTTGAATATATGGGCGAAAAAGTCTCTGCGGAAAAGGAGGAGGATTTAAACAAATTTCAGTTTTTGATCTCGCAAAGCAAAGTAGGAGAGCCTGCTTTAATAAAGATCGTAAGATATGGAGTTGCGGTGAACATGACCGTGGAAGTTGCCCGACAGCCCAAGGTGAAAGCGGACGAATATGAAACCAGCTTCGGCTTTACGGTGAAGGAGATCACCGATGCAATTTATAGAGATTATATGCTGGAGGACAAAGAAGGGGTTTTAGTCTCCTATGTGGAGGTGGGAGGAGCCGCCAGCACCGCCCAATTGCAGGAAGACGATATCATAATAAAAGTGGGAAAATTCGAGATTAAGAATTTGGACGACTTTAAGAAAAGCCTGGAGCAAGTTAAAAACGAAAAGCAAATAATGTTGACCGTAAAGAGAGGGAAAAACAAACAATTCGTCCTCCTTTTACCGGAAGAAGAAAAGAAGGAGAAGACAGAATAACTCTACTGGTCCCCGTTGGTGAGGAGCACCGACAGGGGGCAAGAGCTTCTAAAAGTAGGGTTTCGTGTGTTTCGTGCCTTTTACGTGTTTCTAAGAATTTTTTTAATTTTTTTATTCCTTTTGTTAAGGTGAAGAAAAACAAGGGGATACAAAAGGTGCCCCTGTGTGTTTCGTGGCTTTCGTGCCTTTCGTGTGTTATCCCGAAGAAAAAATTTCTATCATTTGATCGATCTGTTCTTCGTTCCATAGGATGGCGGAATTGTTTCCGGCTCTTGCCTTCTGGAATCCCATGGTGGAAAGGAGCCTGCCAATCCGCTGATAAGTAAGATGGCATTCCTCGGATTTTTCTTGGTTATAAGCGTCGGTGATGGTCTTCGCCGGAAGCATACCATTTTTTACTTCATATTTGAGCCGGATTATGGTTCTCAGGATTTGAGCCTGGAGATTTTCTGTTTTTTCCAGACTCTCTTTCCTTTGTAATTCGGACCTTCTTATCTCGTCTATTTCCTGCCAAAACGTTTTTTCGGCCTCAGAAGTTTTAACCAATTTCTGCTTAAGCTGAATAGCTTTTAAGGCATCCTGGACTTTTGGCTCAAAGGAGTTCTCTTCTAATCTTTTAATGATCTTGTCGATTAGTATTTCTACGAGCTTCAAATCGTTAGGCTCTTCCCTTCGACAAGACTCAGGGTCGGTATCAATCAGACCGTTCATATCAAACATCCTTTCCGCCAAAATGGTTAGCTTCACTCACGATTGGCTTAACTATTTTGTTTATAAAAGGTTAGAGTATTTTTACCATAGCGATTCGATCAAGCTGTCATTGGGTGACTTCGTATTTGGTCTCCCATATACAGGCGCCCTATCTCTTTCACCATCAAAGTTCGAGTGATTTTGGTTTCCTGGCGTGGAGGTGGGAAATAAGAGGATTTGTCAAGCAGGCTATGGTTCGACCTTGCTCACCACCCTGAGCTTGTGGTTCGACATGCTCACCATCCCGAGTAAAACCGAGGGATCGAAGGGCGCAATGCTTGACCTACAAAAGTGAGGCCATAGGATGATAACGACCAAGCTCACGGGGGGCAATGGAGCGCAGCGGAAAAGCCGTTCGGTGCAGCGCCTTGTTAGGCGTTAGTTTTTTATTTCTTTTTGTTTGGTTCTACTGTCGCAGAGTTAAATCGAACCAATTTGTCCCAGTCAATTTCTCCATTGTCTTTGCAGAATATATTTGAAAATTCTTTGGTGAATTTGTTAATCATTTGCGAATACGATTTTACAAAGTCATCATTCTTTTCTTTGGCTTTATACCCAAGTGGTTCGATGATTTCTGTAAACAGGTCGCTGTCGCCTGATATAAACTCCCAAAAGCGTTGACCGCAATATTTGAAATAGTCGCCCTTGTCTGGTTTGTTATCTCTGCCGTAACAGCAACCGTTTACAGCAACTACGCTCAATTGTGAGTTACTGGTTCTCAGCGTCTTTTTAGCAGTCTTGAAGTCTGCTACCATTTTAGCAATTTGTGAACTGTTGCCCCAATTTGGTCCCGATTTGATTGTTACGATGTTTCTTGTTCCGTTGCTGTCAAATTCAAGGTCAATGCCTGTAATGCCTGATTTACGTCCACCGTAAACCTTATTGTTGATGAAAATAGCAAGTCCTTCCAGCCAATCGCCAAAAATAGTTTCTTCGTTCGATGAGATATGTGCATCCACCAAGCCTTTTACAATCCGTTCAGCAGTCAACACATATTTTGCTTTGAACAGATACGGATTTTTTCGTTTGAGAACCTGCGACAACTTTAATCCGTCAAGGCTTTGAATACGCTTTTGATGAAATGTCCCGATATTTTGTTCAACGTACTGAAGTACGTCTTTTAGGTTTAGTTTTTTCATAATTTACCTTTGGCTCAAATAAATATAATTCAATGGGTTTCAAATGCTTTTTCACCATTTTGCAATACTCTGGAACGATGTCGATGCCTATTGAATTTCGTTTCATTCGGTTTGCGACAATTAGAGTTGTTCCTGAACCCATAAATGGGTCAAGAACCGTCTCATACTCTTTTGTAAAAAGTTTAATGAACCATTCAGGCAATTCTTCCGGAAAGGCTGCGCTGTGGTTTTTATTGTTACATTCGGTTGCTAAATGCAAAACGTTTGTCGGGTAGGCT
>JALHUP010000234.1 GCA_022866585.1 Candidatus Zixiibacteriota bacterium
AGCAAAGCCTGGCAGAGATACAATTCATCATTCTTCTCTTCAAAAACCTTAACAGCCGAAAGAAGGCTTTCTCGAGCAGACTGCCACCTACCAATCAGTATATAAATTCTACTAAGATTCGCTGCTAATTTTGCCTTTGTTGTTTTATCCCCACTTTCATCACAATAGCCGATGCATTGGTTGACATATTTAATTGCCTTATCAAAGTCACAATTGATGAAACAAATGTTTGCAAGCTTATTATAGACTTTGATTATTCCTTGCTTATTTTCAATCCGTCTATAAGTAGTTATCGCATCTCTGAGCTCCAATTCAGCTTTCTCAAAATTTCCTAAGGCAACATAAAGGTTACCTAAAGTAAACTGAATTTGTGCGATCTTTTCATTCTCTGAGGTGTTTTTAAAAACATCAAAGGCTTTTCTGCCTTCCGCAAGACCTTCCTCGTATCGACCTAAATAGTGAAAAGTCAAAGACAAAAGGTAATGAATATGTCCTCTCTCGATGGAAAACTGATCTGTGATCTTTTGAGATTCCAAATCTCGAATCTCCGCTAATGCCTCTTTGAACTTTTTCTGTTCAATCAAAGATTCTATTAATTTTATCTTTGAGGCAATCTCTTGGGAAACTCTTTGGGGGCTTTTATCCATTTTTCTCGATTTGTGTTTGATTGGTCTATGTTTTCAGTGGTGGACATGGTCCTGTTTAAGGTAAATGTTAAGATTGTATTAGGACCAATCGAAAGCATTAAGACATTCACGATAGTAGTGTTATCGGAGGGTGACAGACATAAATCACTCCAGGGATGTTCTCGGAGCCGGTATTTGGGATCAGGACCTCCGTAGCTCAGTGATGTAAAGATGAAAAGTAAGATTGCACAAAAAACCAAAAAAATAATTTTCTTTCTCATTTTAATTTCGCCTCCTTTGGGGGCCTAAAAGCCATCAATCAAAAATTTGCCTCTTAACTTAATTTTTCAAGTTTAAAATAACCTTAATTTATATTTTGTCAAGCTTTTTTTCGAAATTTTGAACTATCTAAATCATCGGCAAATTAAAGGGTTAGCTTAAAGAATCATAAAAAGGGAAAGGCTATCCATTTGGACAGCCTTTCGAAAGGAGGTGCTAATCAATAATGATGGGTGAAAATCTTGGATGACCACCCATAAAAGCACAGCCTGGAGTAATCGTCTCCAGTTCCTCAACCTCTAAGTTGTTTGGTCAGTTCCTTCTGTCTTTTCTCTTCAAAATCATAAGATACTTCATCCTTTAAACGGGATAAATGAATCTTTGATTCAGAAGGTAATAACCCGACAGATTACGGACGACCACCTGATACACCACCTGGAGCTATCTTCTCCTCCAGCTCCTCAACCTCTAACACCAATTCCTTCAGTTCCATCTAAATCACCTCCTTCAGTTTAGAAAAGAGAAATTAATATGTAATTATGACATTGTGCAAATTTTACACAGGACAAGTGAAAAAAATTTTACCTCACCACCGCGCAAAAAGGGGACTTAATCCATAGTATGAATCCGAGTGACTTTACATTCCCAAATTCAATATTAATATGTCAAGCTCAATTCAAATTGTCAAGCGTTTTTTTGTTTATTTGGCGTAAAAACAAGAAAACACCTCATTTGTGAATAAAAAATAGGGTCTATACCTTATTATCTAATTCAAATTTTAAATCCCCGGCTCAGTCTAAATGCAAAAGTTCTTTGATTCTTCGCTTGAGTTCTGAGATGTCCGATGATTTTATCACATAGGCGTCTGCCAACCAGGTGGAGAAATCTGCCCTAAAAGTGGTATAGGCGGAATTGAGTATAACCGGGATTTTGTTGTCGAAGGTTTTAACTTCCTTCAAAACCTCAAGCCCCCCGCCATAGGCGGATCTGCCTTTGGCAGAAAACAAGCTTCGCAACTGTCAGGCGAGTCTGATTATCATATCTAACTAACATTAAGACAATGACTTTGCCCTATCCAAATCCTGGGGACACTTGTGTGGTCTATCCCGAAACGGGAGGGGTATTATTCTTTGCCATTTGTCTTCTTACACAGGCTTCTAAAGAAGTTGCTGGCTTAGTAGAATTTGGAGTGTTCACCTTTGGGATTGTTGAAAAACCCCATTA
>JALHUP010000235.1 GCA_022866585.1 Candidatus Zixiibacteriota bacterium
GAGAGAGCTTACTTATACCGAATTGGGCATCTTTTCGGTGATGTGGTCTGAGCATTGCAGTTATAAAAACTCTATTGCCGTGTTGAAGACTTTTCCGCGTGAGGGAAAAAGTCTTTTAGCCAAAGCCGGGGAGGAAAATGCCGGGGCGGTGGATATAGGTGATGGCATGGTTTTGGTCTTCAAAATAGAAAGCCACAACCATCCCTGCGCCGTGGAGCCTTATCAGGGGGCCGCTACCGGAGTTGGTGGGATAATGCGGGATATCTTCACCATGGGAGCAAGACCCATCGCCTGTCTTGACTCTTTGCGTTTTGGAGACCTCTCCTCACCCAAAGTTCGCTATCTTTTCGATGGGGTGGTCAGAGGAATTGGAGATTATGGTAACTGCTTTGGGGTTCCCACCGTGGGAGGAGAAGTTTATTTCGATGATTCTTATACCGGAAATCCGTTGGTAAATGCCATGTCCATTGGAATAGTTAAGGTGGATCAGATGGCGAGAGCGGGGGCGAGCGGGAAGGACAATCCGGTTCTGATCGTGGGAGCCTCCACCGGAAGAGATGGAATTCATGGGGTCACTTTCGCCTCGGAGGAGATTTCAGAAAAGTCGGAAGAGAGGCGCCCCTCGGTTCAGATCGGCGATCCATTTATGGAGAAGCTCCTTCTGGAGGCAACCTTAGAAATTATCAAAGAAGATTTGATAGTGGGGATTCAGGATATGGGAGGAGCGGGCATCTCCTGTTCCACCTCGGAAACTGCGGCCCGAGGAAAAAGCGGAATGGAGATAGACGTCTCCTTGGTGCCGGTAAGAGAAGAGAACATGACCCCCTATGAGATAATGTTGTCCGAATCTCAAGAGAGAATGTTGGTGATAGCTAAGAAAGGATATGAGAAAAAAGTGCAGGAGATTTTTACCAAATGGGGACTCTCCTCCAAGATCATCGGAAAAGTGACCGATGACAAGATGCTCCGGGTGAAGAATAAGGGAAAGGTGGTTGCGGAGATTCCGGCGGCTTCGTTGGCATTGGGAAGTGGGGCTCCGGTATATGTAAGGGAAAGAACAAAACCGAAATATCTGGAGGGAGCGAATAAACTAAATCTTTCCGAAATCGAAATTCCCGAAGATTTTAATATCGTTCTTCTAAAACTTTTAACTTCCCTTAATATTGCCAGCAAAAGATGGGTGTATGAACAATATGATACCATGGTTAGAACCGGAACCTTGGTGGGACCGGGATCGGATGCGTGTGTGATTCGATTAAGAAAAACCGACAAAGCCATAGCCGCCACCTGTGACTGTAATGGTCGTTATTGTTATCTAAATCCCCGCATGGGTGGAAGAATTGCGGTGGCGGAGGCGGCGCGGAATTTGGTCTGCTCCGGTGCCAAGCCTTTGGCTATCACCAATTGCCTGAACTTCGGCAATCCTTATGACCCGGAAGTCTACTGGACCTTTGCGGAGTGCGTGGCGGGAATGAGCGAAGCCTGCCTTACTTTCGATACCCCGGTCACCGGTGGAAATGTGAGCTTCTATAATGAAGATCCTCAAAGGACAGTCTATCCTACCCCGGTAGTGGGAATGGTGGGCTTAATCGAGGATTTAAAACACGTCACCCCGCCACAAACGGGGTTCAAAGAGGAAGGCGATGTAATCGTCCTTTTGGGTGAGACTAAGGAGGAATTAGGAGCAAGCGAATACTTGAAAGTGATGCATAATTTGGTCAAAGGGAATACTCCCAATTTGGATTTGGAAGAAGAAAAAAAGATACAAGATGCCTGTTTGGAGATGATCCATAAAGGGCTAATCAAATCTGCACATGATTGTTCTGAAGGTGGGCTGGCGGTAACTTTGGCAGAATGTTGTATTTCCTCTACTAATCTGGTGGGAGCAAATATAAACCTTAAAGGAAACATAAGACCGGACGCTTTGTTGTTCGGGGAGTCGCAATCCCGGATCGTCGTCACCACCACGGAAAAAGATTTGCCCATTCTCAAGAAGATTGCTTTACAGCATAAGATCCCTCTTTCTGAGATTGGCAGGGTGGGAGGAGAAAAATTAAAAATCTCTTTGGGTTCTGATGAAAATGTTTTAATGGATTTACCAGTAGCAAAAATGGTGAACTTATACGATCATTCGATTGAGCGGATAATGGAAGAAAAGGGAGTTGAGTAATTTGATAAATAGAAGATTGAAATTTTCTCAAGCTTCTTCCATTCGCGTAGGCGGGGCTCCCAGCCCCGCAAAGAATCTTCCAGTGGGATTGTCCATTTGGATCCGTAGGATTATAATCCTACGCTAACATAGTTAAGGAAGGATTAGTAATTTCCCTTTTTTTCTTGACAAGTCTGAGGTTAAAAATTAAATTAAGGAAAAAGAAGTTTAACTTCGTAAAACAGTAAGGAGGAGGTGAAAAAGAAAAATGAAGAAATTTGCCTGGATTTTGGTTTTGGTATTTATAGCTTCCCTTATTATATGGGGATTTGCTCTTTCTCAGGAGAAGCCCAAAGCCCCCGTCGCCGTTGATACCGCTAAAAAGGAGGTTATTCAACCGGCAAAAGTCGATACTGCCAAGAAGGAAGTGACCAAGACAGCAAAGGCTGACACTACTAAAAAGGTGGTAAAAGAGCATGCTTATGTCGGCGCAAGCAAATGCAAGGTGTGTCACAATATGCCAGCCTGGGGGAAAATTTATGACAAGTGGTCTGCTACCAAGCATGCCACAGCTTATGCAACCCTGGCCAATGAACAGTCAAAAGGCATTGCCAAGGGTCTGAAGATTGAAGATGCCCAGAAAAGTGCGAAATGTTTGGTCTGCCATGTGACCGGATACGATGCCCCGGCAAAGTTAAAGGGAGAGAAGTTAACTCTGGAGGAGGGGGTAAGTTGTGAAGCATGCCATGGACCTGCTGGGGATTACCTTACCTCTCACATTAAGAAAGACAAGGCACTTGCCAAGGCGGACGGACTGATCCTGCCCACAGAAGCACTTTCGAAGCAGCTTTGCGAGAAATGCCATAACAAGCAAAGTCCCACCTTCAAAGAATTTAAGTATAAAGAGGCTGTAAAGCTGGTGGAGCATCACAAGCCCACTCAGGAGGAACTAAAGAAACAAGAAGAAGCCAAAGGTAAGTAATTATAGCGTAAAGGATAATTATTCAAAAAAGGCGATCCCGCCTAAATGGGGTCGCCTTTTTTGTAGCTGCCCAATTCATTGGGCTTTTATGCTTGAGGCAGAGATTCAACCCTTCCGGGCGAGGCCCGGCCCTAACGGAAGGATGACAAGTTGTGTTTCTTGTGTTTCTTGCCTTTCTTGTGTTTGATATTTCACAATTTTTTTCAGCGAAACACATATGTTCACCACAAGCAGAATTCGTATGCGTATGCACTCATACGAGTTTGTTCTCCCATAAACCGGCGCCCTATCTCTATCACCCTCAAAATTATGGCGATTTTGATATTTGCCGTAGACGGATAATCGAAATGGTATCAGAACAGGGTTCTGAGACCTCATGGGAACTCGCCAACTCATCCTATATCCCTCTCTTAAGAAGAGAGGGATAATCGTCCCCCTTCTCTTTCCAAGTCGAACCGTGAATCGAGCGATTATGGTTAGGGAACTTTTTCGGAGATTTTTAAGAAAACAGTTGACAGTTGTGTTCATTTTTTTAAATTGGACATTTAACTAATTAGAGTTCCGCCGTTAGCGGGATAGAGAAAAGATATGGTTTCACAGAGTATATTTATTGAGCTCAAGAAGTTCAGGCTTTCGTCCATTTTATTCTTTTTCGCTTTGCTCATTTTAGCTCGACTCACTGTGGCAGAAGAAATCCCTGCCTATATGGTTGGGGCAGGGGTTCAACCCTTCGGAGCAAGCCTTCAGGGCGAGCCCCTGCCCCAACTGGGGGAGAGACCTACTGAAAAAGTCTTCTGGGAATATCCAGTCGAAAGTCCCAAGATTGGTTTGAAAACTAAAAGTTTATTGGACAAATTGCCTTCCGACTCCGCCATAGCGGTGTGGGTTTTTTTCACCGATAAGGGGATAAAGACAAATGGCGAATACAAAAAAGCCATAGAAGAGTGTGGGTATCAAGTCTCTGAAAGATCGATTGAGAGAAGAAAGCTAAGGGGCAAAAAACCCATATTCGATTTTACAGATATTCAGGTGAAAAAGGAATATTTAGATGAATTAAAAAATTTAAGTGTAAAAATAAGGGTTGTCTCCAAGTGGCTGAATGCGGCAAGCGTTTTGGCAAACAAAAACCAGATCGAAGAGATCGAAAAATTGCCTTTTGTAAGAGCTATAAAAAAGGTGGTGACATTCTATCGAAAAGAACCCTTTGTTTTCAAAGAGGACTTTAAAAAAATTTACGAAGCACCAGAAGATCAATTGAAAATCCCGCCAAAGGCGGGGGTTTTAGGATATGGGCAATCTTTGGCTCAGCTGGCACAGATTCACGTGCCGGAATTACATAATTTAGGTTACAGCGGCAAGGGTGTTTTGATAACCATGCTGGATACCGGCTATTTCCTTCACCACCGGGCTTTTGAGCATATTCTTGACGAAGGAAGGCTTGTAGCTACCTGGGATTTTATTAACGGCGACGAGGATGTGGAAGACATCTCAGATGATCAAAGGGAGCATGGCACCTTTACTTTTTCTGCGGTGGGAGGATTTGTAGGTGATACTTTAATAGGACCCGCCTTCGGTGCAAATTTCGCTTTGGCTAAGACAGAAATAGTACTCAATAACATTGAGATCCAAATAGAGGAGGATAATTGGGTAGCTGGAATTGAATGGGCGGATGATTTAGGAGCAGATGTAGTTTCCAGCTCTTTGGGATACAATGATTGGTATACATACGAAGATATGGATGGCAACACCGCCTTATGCACCAAAGCCGCAGATTTAGCGGTCTCAAAAGGAATAGTGGTGGTCAATGCGGCTGGAAACGAAAGACAGAACTCCTGGCATTATATTATCGCTCCGGCTGATGGAGACAGTGTGATAGCGGTGGGAGCTGTAGACTTACAAGGTCATTTGGCTGATTTTAGTTCCGCCGGTCCAACTTATGATGGCAGAATTAAGCCGGATGTGGTCGCCTGCGGGGTCAACACTTTTTGTGCCTCCCCATATGGAGGATATGCAAGGGTAGGCGGCACATCTTTGTCTACCCCTTTGGTGGCTGGTGTCTGTGCCCTGCTTTTGGAAATTCATCCAGAGTGGACCCCGCATGATGTGATAAGTGCTCTGCACGGCACTGCCAGCCAGGCTTGTCGACCGGATACTCTGAAAGGCTGGGGGGTGGCAAATGCGTACTCCGCCAGCGGAATTGATACCGTTCCTCACATTTGTATTCAGCCAGAAAGCTTCGACTTTTCCGCGGTTCATGGACAAAGAGAAATTCCCCCTCAAACGCTTCACATTAGTAACATCGGAGGGGGCGAATTGAGATGGCAGGCAATAAGCGATGCTGATTGGTTGAGTTTAGAACCTTCTTCAGACACCACGCTGGTGAACGAACCTTCAGCCACAAATTTGACTGTGGACATAACCGATCTTCCCGCACAACTTCATCAAGCCACTGTCACCATATCCGGAGATGACACTTTAACCCTACCCGTCACGGCGAAGGTAACTTTGATCATACGCTCCACAGCTAAGATAGCTGCATTTCCCAATCCTTTCCAAGATAGTTTGACCGTGTTTGTGGATAAATCTAACGCTAACGATAAGATTAATGTTTCTATTTTTACCGTAGCC
>JALHUP010000236.1 GCA_022866585.1 Candidatus Zixiibacteriota bacterium
GATCAAAAACTCCCGTCCTATACCTGCTGGCAGGCAAATATCTTCATCACGCCGCGTATCATTTTCATCCGTCATATAGGAAAGCCCGAGATTCATAAACCATGGTGGTCGATTACCATTTGGGCGAGAACCAAAATGTTGTTGAATGTCACCAGTAACGATCTTCACATTGTCGCCGCCAATTGAAAAGGTGCTAAGCCTGATTCCTATCTGCATTTTCTGACCCAAACTGACTCGACCTGAAGCGTGCCAAAGCTCCGGAATTCCTGCTCCCAGCCCGACCGCGAAACGTGGCACTTCCGCAGTCGCACTATTGTTCTGACCAAGGAGAGCACAAAATAGGCACACAAAGGTTATGATGCGTGCCACTAATGTGTTCATAATACCTCCTCTGACCTATTGGTCATCTCACCTATCTTGGATGCTTCGGGAATGGGAGGGACTGTTGCCCAAATATTCTTCTCAAGGGTTTCGTTAAAAAGGTTTCGGTGGCGGTTACGTATCGTTTATCGTATGATGTTTTCGTTTATCGTCTTGAGACGAAACACACCACCGACTGACGAAACCGATACGTGGCTGAAACCAAAACCCACAACAATAAACATAGAAACTCGTATGAGTGCATACACATCTTATTTTGTAGACAGAGCATTAGGCAATGTGCAAATCATAATTTTATACCTCAGTTGTAGTAATCTCAAAAAGTTCATTGAGTGCTCTTATTTCTTCTCGGTGGTCACCATAAACCATAATATGATGATTCCCGGAGGTTTTTCCTATGAATTTTCTTATTGAAGCTCCAAGTTTTATCTTCACGGTTATGCGGCAGTAATTCTGATCCTTAATGTCCTGGCAATCCGCAATTTCCCCTTTTGTAATCAGCATATTCTTTAAGTTGCCATCTAAGCGGGAAACCGTAACCGCCTGACCGGGCTCCATTGCCACAGAGGCACTTACACTCCCCAAGGGTATATCCCAATGCTGGTCTCTTAATATGTAAGGATGCGGGCTTTTATCATATCCGGCCATCTTTGTAGGTGCTACACAGTGGCTAAGCATGAGAATATTATTTGAGAGATCAACGAAAGTATTTCCCATAAAACTGGGTTTATCCAAAAGATAATGCAAAATTGTCATGGTTAGAAGCGAGATTATATCAACTTCACAGGCACTGGGAATTCCTTCATCCCGCAGATTGGTGTAAGCAAAACAGGGAACGGGCAAAGGATTGTCACCGTAGGCCATGGTCAATCCCTGGGCGTTTCTTTCATTCAAAAGGTCTCTCATAACCAAATATAATTTAGCCACCACCAAAAGATCATCCTCCTTCGGCTCAACTATCTTTTTTGCCCCTTTCATCCACTTCTCGACCACCGTTTTTGCCCTTTCTTCTTCTATCCTTTGCCATCTTTTTATCACCTCATCGCTTAACACATATTCCACATTTATTCCCAAGCGCTCTTTGATAGCCTCAATTCCTCCAAAAATTCGGCAGAGAAACCTTTCCCAATGAGGATAATCTGCATTTAAGATCAGAAGCTTTGTATTATTTACCAGTTTCTTCGCCTTCAGAAGCTTCAGGCGGAAGTTTATATCCTGATAGTCAATGGCAACCCAGACATTTCTCTTGGGGTAAACGTATTCCATAGCA
>JALHUP010000237.1 GCA_022866585.1 Candidatus Zixiibacteriota bacterium
ACCACTACCGAGGAAGTTTTGGTATGCATTAGCTTCTCAACGCGACACAAGTGTCGCTACTCCAAAAATCTACTCGTATCTTAATGATTCTATTGGGTTCACGGTGGCAGCCTTTCTGGATGGGAAGATTCCAGAGAGGATGCCGATTGCTCCCAATATGACCGCAGTGATCACCGCAATCTCGAAAGAGATGACCGGTTTTCCAATCCACTGCATCCAGTCGGCTTTCACCGGAATGGCACCCCAGATTTCCACAATAATGACCGAAATTCCAATGCCCAAGCTTCCTCCCAAAATGGCAATGAGCAAAGATTCCAATAAAAACTGACTCATGATGTGAAATCTTTTTGCTCCCAAAGCCATCTTTATCCCGATCTCTCTGGTTCTTTCCTTTACCGCCACATACATGATGTTTGCCACGCCCACCCCGGCTATCAAAAGGGTCATTCCGCCGATGATACCCAAGAAAATATGAAATCCCAAAAGGACCTTGCTAAAGATCTTCTGTCCCTCGATCACATCCCAAATGGACAAAGCCTTATCATCTTTGGGATCGAATTTGTATTTTGCGCCCAAGACTTTTTGAATCTCCTTTTTTACCTCTTCAGCTTTAGAAGCATCTTTTGGTTTGTAGACCATATCATCCAGATATTTATCTCCAAATATAGTTTTGAAGGTAGTAGCGGGGATGGTGGCTTTATCCCAATCCGGTCCGCCATACATCCCCATTTGCATTTTTTTGATCATAACCCCGATCACGGTGAAAGGAATATTATTCAAAATTATGGTCTTACCTATGGCATCTTCGTTTTCCCCAAAAAGTCTTTTCTTTAGCTCGTTTCCTAAAAAGATCACCCTTCTTTTGTTCTTCATATCCGAGTCATCTATAAATCGTCCCCCAATTTCCGCATAATGAGCCCGCATGTCTTTGAAGGAGGGATAAACTCCGGTGACATGCTCTGATACGGTATTCTTTTTATAAGTTAGGGAGACTCCCCATCTGGCATATTCACCGCTTATATATTCTATTTGGGGAATTCTTTTCTTCAGAAGCTCCACGTCCTCGTCAATGAACCAAATCCTTCTTCCTTTTCCCAGACCCTGGTAAGGGATGGAGGTCTGTCCTCCCCACATGATTACAATATCTTCCCCTAAGCCGTGTTGGGTTTTGTTTAAAGATCTTTTCAGTCCTTCTCCGAAAGACAAAAGGAGGACAATGGATATAGTTCCCCAGGCGATGGCCATGATGGTCAAGGTTATCCTTTTCCTTTGCTTTTTTAGATCTCTTAAGAAAAGCCGGAAGACCAAAAATCCTTTCAAGGTCTACTCCATTGTATTATAGCGAACGAATCCAATAAATTCACATAATTCGCATGAATGCATACGCATCACCCTCCCCTCTCTCGTCAAGGGAGGGGAAATTTATTAAGTCCCCTCTCCCCTGTGGGGAGAGGGCAAGGGTGAGGGGGCTAAAATTTCAGTGCTTGGACTGGGTTCAAATTAGCGGCTCTTCGGGCGGGGAAAAATCCTGAGATTAATCCTACCGTTCCTAAAACCCCAACGGCAATTAAAGCTGTAGAGAAAGAAATCTCAGGAATTCCCATATACTCCTCCAATTTGAAAAATGGAAAAATCTTCACCACCATAAAGGCGAACATAAATCCTACCAGTCCGCCTACAAAAGTTATCATTAAGGTCTCAAAAATGAACTGAGACAAAATATGTCTTTTCTTTGCACCCAAAGACATTTTTATTCCGATCTCTTTGGTTCTCTCCTCCACCACTATATTCATGATGTTGGATACTCCGATTCCGCCCACAATTAAAGTGAAGGTCCCTATGATGGCCAAAAAGGCTCTGAAAGCCAAAAAGAAATAGGTTAAGAATTTCTGGAACTCGGAGGTATCCCACATCATAAGGGCTTCTTTATCTTCCGGGTCGAACTTATGTTTCGCACCCAGCACCTGGTAAACCCTTTTTTTGACAAGCTCACTTTGCCTGGGGTCCCTTGGCTTGAATATGATATTGTCCACATACTTGTCTCCATACATGGCGGCAAAGGTGGAGGCCGATACCAGGGCTTTGTTTTCATCCCGCCCGCTATAATTTGAATCCTGGGATTTTTTCTTCATTACTCCAATAACCAGAAAAGGGGCATTATCAATGAAAATATATTTGCCAATGGCCTCCTCTGGGCCAAACAGATCCTGTTTTAATTTATCCCCTATGAATACCGCCCTCTTTTTCTCTTTAAGATCAATGTCATCTATGAACCTTCCTCTAAGTTCCGGGTATATGTTCCTTAATTCACCAAAGATGGGGTAAATTCCAACCATATTTTGGGTGACGGCATTTTTCTTATATCTTAAGGTGGTGTTCCATTTGGAATACTCCGGACTGATTCCTCCCAATTCCCTGATTTCTTTTTTGAGGAGGATGGCATCCTCTTCCCTCAGTCCAATCCACCGCCCTCTCCCGAATCCCATATACGGTTTGCTGGTTCTTCCACCCCACAGGATTACGATCCCTTCGCCCATACCATGCATGGACTTTTGATTTTGAGTGTGCAAGCCCTTGCCAAAAGCCAAAAGCAACACCACCGAGGCGGTTCCCCAGATGATCCCAAATACCGTTAGGAAAGTCCTAAGTTTCTGGGACCTCATGTCCCTCAAGAATTGGGTGGCAAACAAAAGAGTATGCATCTACTTTATCTCCTTGGGAGGTCGCTCCACCAAAAGATCCCCTTCTTTCAATCCTTCCGTCACCTCGATATTCAAACCGTCGGAGAGCCCGGTTTTTATGGTCTTTTTGGTGATTTCCCCACTTGGTTCTTTTACTTCCACAAATGCGCTATCTTCTTTGAATTCGACCACCCTTTCCGGTATGACCAATATGTCTTCTTTCTTTTGTATGATTAAATCCGCATTAGCCGAATATCCAGCTCTTAACATTTTGACCCCTGTTTTGGTGATCTTTATCTCCACGTCAAAAAGTGTGGTATTCTCTTGTAATTTAGCCTTGGGCGAGATTTTGTAGAGCATACCTTGTATGGTATCATTGGGAAGCGCTCCAATTTTCAAATCGGCGGGCATACCTTCTTTTAATTTGCCCACGTCTATCTCATCCACGGTTCCTCTGAAGATCAAATCGTTCATGTTGGCCAAGGTGAAAAGCTCTGTGCCGGCCTGGTAAGAAGTTAAGGGCACCACCGGATCCCCCACATTCACCTTCCTTTCCAAAACCGTTCCGGCGATGGGTGATTTTATGACCGATTCAATTTTTCGGTTGGCTATGCTGGTTTTCCCCTTGTCTATTAAGGAGAATTTCTCCTGGGACAGCTGTAACCTCAACTCCGCCTCTCTGAAATTCCTGAAAATTCGGTCAAACTCCTGTTGGGAGATGAGCTTCTTTTGCAAAAGCTCCTCAGTCCTTTC
>JALHUP010000238.1 GCA_022866585.1 Candidatus Zixiibacteriota bacterium
AATGGCGGTGGAGCGATTGGATAATTTCGTGTGTGGAATTCTGGGACCTCAAGGGAGAAGATATACTCCATTTTTAGGAACTCTTTTTATCTACATTCTATCCATGAATTTTTTGGGCTTGATTCCGGGGATGAAATCGCCCACTTCCAATCTCAATACCACCGTCTCATTAGCCATATGTGTCTTTTTTTATGTGCAATATACGGGCATCCGAAGTTTGGGGCCTTTAGGTTATCTAAGACATATGGCGGGTGATCCCCAAGATGTGGTCACCTGGCTTTTGGTTCCGATTAACATTCCCATTCACATCATCGAGGAGCTGGCAAAGCCTTTAAGCCTTTCTCTGCGACTTTTTGGCAACATCACTGGAGAGGATGTTTTGATTACCGTATTTGTGGGATTAGGGGTGAGCGCTCTTAGCTTTTTTCACTTACCCATAGGGATTCCTTTTCAGTTGCCTTTTATCTTTTTAGCTTTATTAACCGGAACCATTCAGGCATTGGTCTTCACCTTGCTTTCGACCATATATTTTTCCTTAATGCTGCCGCATGAAGAACATTGAGAATTGGATTATCAAATTGAAAATAACCTTTGAATCGCGTAGGCAAGCCTTTACGGCTTGCAAGCCAAGCCTAAAGGCTTGGGCACGCTAAATATGAAACTTTGATGTTACCACATGACGAACATTGAACTTTTACACTTTAGTTGCTGGAGGTTTTGATAAGGACAATGATTTTCAGGACTGATAAAGTTGATCTTTTGAAAGACCTCACCCCCCGTCCCCCTCTTCCCCGCCTACGGCGGGATTTTCAACATGAAATGGAGAGGGGGAGGATCGAAGATGCATACGCATAGGCGGAGAGGTAAGAATAGCTACAGTTTTGCTTTTTGGTTAAACATAAACCTATGAATCAGCAACTATTTTCGAGAAGACACTAATTTTTGAACTCTTGAACCTTTTAGGAAGGAGGAAAGATGACTTATCAAACTGCTTTAGCAATATTTCTTCCACTGGGCTTAGCCATAGCTGCTATGGGTTCTGCCTTTGGCTTGGGGCGAGCAGTTTCTGCGGCTATGGAAGCCATGGGCAGACAGCCCGAAGCCGCCGCTAAAATCCAGTTAGGGATGATCATCGGCTGTGCCCTGATTGAGGCTTTGACCATATATGCTCTGGTCACGGTCTTCGTATTGCAAGGTAAAATCGCATAAAGAGAACGGTCAACGGATTAAACGGATGGAACGGATGAGGATTGGCGGCGGACTGCGGACTGCCGACGGCGGACTATCTTGAGGAATATCTATGGGTCTGGAAATTGGACAGATTGTTACCCAGATAATTGGATTTTTGATAGCGGTTTTCCTTTTAAAGAAATTCGCCTGGAAACCGCTTTTGTCCATTCTTGAAGAAAGACGCTCGAAGATAAAATCGGAGTTCGACAACATCGACAAAGAGAAAAAAAAGGTGGAGGACTTGCTTTCCGATTACCAGACCAAACTAAAGGAGATCGACTCTTTAGCCCGGGTTAAGATTCAAGAAGCCGCACGGGAGGGGCAGAAAATGGCAAATGAAATAAAGGAGAACGCCCGAAAGGAATCCAAAGATATTTTGACCAAAGGCAGAGAGGAAATCCAGAGGGATGTGGACAAAGCCAAAGTGCAGCTGAAAAACGATTTAGTCAATATGACCATGCGGGTGGCAGAAAAGTTGATTCGAGAAAGACTGGATGAAGAGAAAGATAGAAAATTAATCGCCGAGTTCATCGATTCGGTGCCTGCCCAAAAAGGGGAGGGCTCTTGATGATCGAATCCCAAGTTGCCAGAAGATATGCCACAGCGCTTTTCAGGACGGCTAAAAGAATTAACCAAACGGATAGGATTTTGGATGACCTGAAAGCGATTGCCGATCTTTTAAGAAAAGATCCAAACTTGAAAAAGTTTTTGGAGGCCCCTCAAATTCTGGATCAATATAAAAGGGAGCTTTTCACCACCGCCTTCAAACATTTAGTTTCCGAAGCCTTGTTTTCCTTTCTGATTTTGGTTATGGAAAAGCATCGCATAAAATATCTTTTAGTAATGGCAGAGGAATACGAAAGATTGG
>JALHUP010000042.1 GCA_022866585.1 Candidatus Zixiibacteriota bacterium
AATATCGGGACCGGCATAGAGACAGATGTAAATTGTATTTTCAGGACATTAAACGAGAAAATCGGATCAGAACAGAAAGAACTGCATGGACCAGCAAAGTTAGGAGAGCAACAAAGAAGCGTGTTGGAGTGTTCGAAAGCGAAGAGACTTCTGAAGTGGAGACCGAAATATAATCTTGAGGAAGGGATAGCGAAGACTGTGGAATATTATAAGGCAACTGCATCACCAAGGGCATGACATTTCGCTCCGGCTTAGACAAGTGACCACATTATTTGAAAGATTTCGAAGCTCGTCTCACGGTGACGATGCTCGTATCGAAGCTCGAATTACGGACATCGAGCAACCTTGTGAGCTTCGGTAATTATTGCAAATGTATATATTTCCAATGCAAAGATCCCCCTCACCCTACCCTCTCCCCTGCGGGGAGAGGGGAAAACGGATCATTATCTTGGGCTCTTCTTCAGGTATGCCCTCTCCAACCCGCTTTTGTTCTTCATTCTTATTGGAAACCGAAAAGGGGAAATACCTTTTCGATGCCGGGGAGGGAGTAAGCTTTTCCCTTTTGAGAAATAAAATAGATTTTAATCAGATAAATTACATCTTCATAACTCACAGCCATGTGGATCATTTAGGCGGGCTTTTTCTTCTCATTCAGATGATGCATTTATCTCAAAGAAAAACCCCATTGAATATATACCTTCCCCAGGAGGCAATCTCTGGTGTGGAGAACTTTCTTCAGACTTTATATCTCTTTAAAGAAAAACTCTCTTTACGACTCAATCTCTTTCCGATAAAACCCAACTTTGTGTTTAAAAATGAAGAAATTAACTTAAACGCCCATCTGAACCGACATCTTTTTGCCAATGAGCAGGTGATAAGAGAATATAATCTTCCTAACCGTATGCAGAGTTTTTGTTTTGTGGTGAATTGGTCCGCAGGATCCACAGGAAATGAGAAAAAGCTGGTCTATTCCGGAGACATCGGATCTTCAGGCGATTTAACTAACATCGCCTTCGATGCCGATCTTCTGATCACTGAATGCATGCATCCGAGATTGGAAGATTTGCTAAGCCTTATCACCGAAAGCAAAGTCAAATCTGCAATTTTTACTCATATCCCCGTAGAGCTGGAAGGCAAAGAAAAAATCATCTTAGAAAAGGCTCAGGAATTTAATTTCCATAATCTCCGGATTGCCCATGATGGTTTGGTGGTTGAAATTTAATTGCTGGTTGGCAGAATTTGTCCGCTCGATCTTTCTTTGGGACACCCATACAAACGCATTATTTCTGACATAAAGTTACTCCCTCACCCCTTCTTTTCCTAAGGGAAGGAGTTGTGGGATAAATTCCATACGCCTATTACCGCACTCACCCTGAATCCCTCTCTTGAAAAGAGAGGGACTTATTAGGTTTTTCAGACAAATATGGGATTGTTTCTTTCAGAAGGTTTAGCTTTTTCCGCTATTGTTACTCTGTTTAAAACCCATAGACTTAACTGCCAAAGATCAGTTTTACCCTGCCAGTACTACTTAATACATCAACGGTGAAGGTGCCATAGGAGCCTTCGGAGGAGTATAGTCCAATCGAGCCGCTGTTGGAAGCTGATCCATCCGGCTTAAAGATAACTACAGAACTGGGGAAACTGGTGGATCCAAAATTCACATGGCTGGGCAGTGGTGTGGTGACCATGTCAGAGTCTGACCCGGCATCATAGGTGAAAGCGGTGAGATTGGCTAAGTCCTTGAAAAGGATACATCGCCCTGAATATAGGTCAAAATAGACCCCAAACTGTTGCCTTCGGGAAACTGCATCGGATCTTGCTAATCTCAAGGAGGAGACAATATCCCGTCCTGCACTTTTAAGCCTCAATTTGTCCATCGTCCTTTCAAACTGGGGGAATGCAAGGGTTGTCGCGATTCCAAAAATCACCACGGTGATCATCAATTCCAATATAGTGATACCCTTGCTATTGTCTTTTGTCTTCATCTTGTTCTCCTTTTAATTATAATCTCTGCACTATTCTATCGGTGCAGGTGTTCTGTATCTAACCTTCAGGCATCTCCAAAGAAAAGAAAGGTTATCGGCTATTCGGCGCTTCTCCTTTTGAATCAACGCTTTTTTCTTAAAGCCTCCCATTGGTTTTTTTTCAAAAGAATTAACAGCAACCCCCGTGCCAATGTTTAACCTATGCTTTTTTATCTGGTGGTATCTGGTGAAAGACGGAACCTGTTGATCTTTATGATATTAACCGTACAGAAAAACACGGAGGAAAAAACAAAGAGGGAAGACTTGATTGGTGGTTCCTTCCAATCGTTGAGCAAAAGCAACATAGTATGGGAAATTCACTATACTTGTGAGCCAACCTACGTTGGTGCTTTTCACCAATCGAGCAGACGAAATGATAAGGTAAGAACACCCGCCTTTGTAAGAATGGTCTTTTTATCCGGCTATGGGGTAATCTTTTTTTTAAGGATCTTCTCCAAAAGAGTTGCTTGATGTATTGACTCATTTGCATCAGATAATGAAACGATGGCTACTTTTACCTCTCCCCCTATCTCCCCCTCTCCACAAATGTGGAGAGGGGGACGGGGGTGAGGTCTTAATTCACTCTGTTATATTATGCTCGGTTTGTTAAGCTATTTACGATCTCATTCTTATCAAAAATCTTAGCCACTGAATTGGAGAAGAACCTTTTTTAATAATGAAATCTTAGAAAATTCGTAGAGTAGTCCGGCGA
>JALHUP010000239.1 GCA_022866585.1 Candidatus Zixiibacteriota bacterium
AAAGCCGATGAGCAAAAAAGGGACAGCCTTTATGATGACGAAATGCTGAAGCGTTCCGATGGGACAGCTGACCATAGCCAAAGGACACCCATAACAATTCATAAAGGGAATGCAGACGCCTTTGAACCATCCCTGGTAAATGTTGCTGCGAAAAACCGAAGCAAAATAAGAATTTGAGAGCAAAAGACTTCCAATCTGAAAAAGACGTCTTTTCATTTTCTCTCACACTTACCTCTACCATTGCACTGCCGGACAGTCATTTATATCTCTATGGCTGGTCGAATTATTCTATCCCAATGCAAGAAAGACACAAAACGGAGCCATTGCCTTTGGTCTCTTCAAAGTCGCCTAATTTAATTCCGTAAAAGAATATTCCTAAGAATATCAATAAAACCATGATTCTTAAAGCCTTCTTCCAAAATTTCATTACTTCTTTTCTCCTAATAATAAAACTATTTAAAATAAGACCGATTTTATCGTCTTAATTTCAATATAACACAAATACCTGTTTTGTCAATGTTTTATTTGCTCCAAGAAAGATACTGTTTATGGAATTTTTGCTCTTATCCGGTGTTTTATCAATCAAATAACATTGCATTTTTTTGGTATCGTTTTAAAAGGTTACGGTTTCGGTTACGTATCGTCTAAAAAGTCATCGTCAATCGTTTGTCGTATAAAATACCACAAACGAAACCGACGGACGACACCCGATACGTGACCAAAACCCAAACCGTTCCTACGGATCCTGCGGACAAACGATAAACATAAAAACCTCATTTTGCAGATACGGCAGCATACGCATCTTATTTTGTAGACAGAGCAACAGGAAGGCTCTCCGGGATTTAGGCTTGACCATCATCGATCTTGGCGTTATAATATATTTAGCATTTTTCGGTTTTGCCGATAAGAAAATTGGAAGCCTGGACCGATTATAAGTCAAGCCCGGCGAACGGCAAAGAGTGTGGTTTTTCAGTGCTTTCTTTATGATGAAGAAGTGAACAATTCTTTGGGTCGGTAGAAAAAATAAGTGGATAAGGTAAGATGGATATATCTCGATATTTGAAGCCAGAGCTTATCAAGTTGGATATGGAGACCGAAATTAATGTAGATCCCGACTCTTCGCTCCATCCCGACAAGATATTGTGGATGAGAAAAGAGGCAATTCTAAAGGAGCTGGTAGATCTTCTGGATAAATCCGGAAAGGTCGGCAATAGACGTAAGCTTTTAGTCGATCTGGTGAATCGGGAAAAGAAAGCTACTACCGGCATCGGACAGGGAATAGCCTTTCCTCACGTCAGGACCATGCAAGCCAAAGAGTTCATAATGGGCTTAGGACGCTCAAAAAAAGGATATGATTTTGATTCTTTGGACAAAGAGCCGGTTCATCTTTTCTTCGTAATGGCCGCCCCACCTTATGACGATGCTTTATACCTAAAAATCTTCAAAGCCTTAGCAGAAATCCTGCGCTTCGATTATTTCAGAGAAGAGCTTTTGAACGCAGACTCAGAACACGAGATAATCAGAGCAATAAAGAGAATGGAGTAGCTTGGATTTCCCTTCACGCCCGAGCCTTCCCTTTTAGTCTGTCCAGACGATCGCTTTGTCAAAGGCGAAGTGGGGACAAGCATCTGTTTGAGACCTTAAGGTCGAAGACAGAGCGAAGGCAGGTTACCCTGACAAAATGAGCCAACAGTCTTACCCCGCTTCCGCCTATGCTTACTGACCTTTTTTGTTGACAAATATTTATTTTTTAGTATGATTTATTTGGCCAAAAAAATTCTAAGGAGCAGTTATGACTTACAGATTTTCCGTTTTAATCACAAAAGAAAAAAATTGGTATGTGGCACGCTGTGCTGAAATTGATGTGACTTCTCAAGGAAAAACCATCGAGCAGGCAAAAAAGAATCTAAGAGAAGCAATCGAGTTGTATATCGAAAGCTTTGG
>JALHUP010000043.1 GCA_022866585.1 Candidatus Zixiibacteriota bacterium
GTTGGATACGGTGATTCAGGAGCGCCAGAAGCTTGATCCGGCTTTCTTCATAGGAAAAGGAAAGGCAGACCAGATTGGTGACCTCTCCCGAAGAAAAGGGGCAAACGTCCTCATATTCGACGACGATCTATCTCCGGCTCAAGTTTATAATCTGGAAAAAAAACTTGATATTAAAGTGATAGATCGAAGCACCTTGATCCTGGACATATTTGCTAAAAGAGCAAAGACTAAGGAGTCAAAAATACAGGTGGAGCTGGCACAGCTTTTGTATCTTCTGCCCAGATTGACCCGGGGATGGACCCACCTTTCCAGACAAGAGGGAGGTATTGGCACAAAGGGTCCGGGCGAAACCCAATTGGAGGTGGATCGAAGAAGGCTAAGAAAAAAAATCTTGGACTTGGAAAAGAGTCTCATCAAAATTGACAAAGAGAGAACGGTTCAAAGAAAAAGAAGAGAAAATATGTTTTCCGAAGGATCTGCCTCGGGTGGAAAGGTCACCTTAGTGGGCTATACCAATGCGGGCAAATCCACACTTTTCAATCAGCTAACCGAATCCTCCGCAAAGGTGGAGGATAAATTGTTTTCCACCTTGGACTCCACCACCAGATTGATCAAATTTACAGAAGCGGGAAACCCATCCGGGGGCGGCAAACATTCTAACGATCTCAAGATAGTTTTAACTGACACCATCGGCTTCATAAGGAAACTTCCCCATCATCTGGTGGCATCCTTCAAGTCCACCTTAGACGAGGTGAGATTGGCAGATCTTTTGTTGCACGTGGTGGACGTAAGCCATCCCGACTTTGCTCAACATATAGACAAAGTCAATCAGGTTCTTTCCGAGTTGGATTCTCTGGATAAGCCTACCATCATGGTGTATAATAAAATCGATAGATTAGATGGAAAGTGTCCTCCATTCACCCGTCCTTACCTTCCCGATTCAGATCGGAAAGAAAATCGTCAAGATGCTTCGCATGAAATCTTCATCTCTGCAGAAAAGGGAATCGGAATAACCGATCTTATTGCAAAAATAAAGGAGTATCTGAAAGGACTTTCCCTTGTGGCTCATCCCGAAGGAAACTTAAGCGAGGCCTGGTTTTTTCTGGACAAGGCTAACTTGGATTTGCTGCCTTCTTTTTATAAGATGGGAGTGGTTACTGAAAGTAGATTCGAGGGAGACGGGATCAGACTCAAAATCAGAGGGAAAACGAAGGATTTGGAAAAGATAAGAAAGTTAAATGGGAAGGTAAAATTAATCTAAGAATGAAGATTCATATTAATTAAACCGATAAAAAATAAGGAATGATCTAAGAAGGAAAATTAAAAATCACAACGCCGGGAGACTCGTATAGGACAGTTTTTAATACAAACGTATTTGTTCCTGATAAGAAGTTCTCTCTTCTTATCCCTCTCCCCTGTAGGGAGAGGGTAAGGGTGAGGGGAAAGCAAGTAGAATGTAAAAAACTTAGTGTTCGTATTAGTTTTGCATTTTGAATTTTTCATTTTAAATTCCGATGAGCCGAACCAATCAGATCTTAATCGTAGAAGATAATCCCCACATGTCCAGTCTTCTGGCGGACACCCTGGAGTTTTTCGACTATAAGGGAATCTCAGCCAAAGATGGGGAAGAGGCTTTGCGCAAGTTAGCAGAGGATTCATTCGATATGGTGATCACAGACTTGAGGATGCCCAAAATGGGGGGGATGGATCTTTTGCGAGCCATCAAAGATAAATTCCCAAATCTTCCGGTGGTGGTGATCACCGGGTTTGGCACCGACTCTTCCAAAAGCGA
>JALHUP010000240.1 GCA_022866585.1 Candidatus Zixiibacteriota bacterium
ACCATACGAGCATCGTCACCGTTAAACGAGCTTCGAGATCCAGGAACCAACCTGCATTTCTTCTTTCCCCATACAAAAACACTCTAACTTTGGGGGTGAAAGAGATAGGGTGCCGGTAAATGGAGAGTAGTGAGAAGGTAGCCACTCCGCCTTCGGCTGGGCTTCTTTTTTTCTCTTAGAATGGGGACAAGGGATGAAATAGTTTGCATTTAATACGAAATCGACTTACGTAGGCAAGAAGCAAATTTTTATTAAACTTTTTTCAGGGGCAAAAATTATACAGACATTTTGTTGATTCGCCATGGTGATAATTCGTTGTATCTAAGGCTCTTATAATTTTCTCACCCATCCCGACTTGCCATAAACTTCTCAAATACTCTCTCTTTTTAATTACTCTTTTCAACGGCATCCGGCTTGCTCTCAAGCATATGTGAAAAATTCTTTGATCTTACAGATCGAGAATTAGGAGAGCAAAACCGTGAGAAAAAAGTTAGTTGTTGCTTCCATGTTTTTTTTGTTGTGCTTGCTTTTTAAATCTCCTCCATTGTTTGGGGTAAATATCAGCTCTGATTTAGAACTAAGGTTAAGCAAGTCAAGGGGGGATGAGTTTGAATCATGTCTTTTGGTGATGAGAAAACAGGTCAACACTGCCCAACTAAATTATAAACTGAATCTGGAATCTGCTACTCGAAAAGAAAGACATGAAACGATTTTGAAAACCCTTAAAAGTGAAGCAGTTTCTTCACAATCTGAGATCATAAATTATCTTCAGGAGAAGACTAAACAAGGAAGCGTGAAAAAATTCAGAACCTTCTGGATAACGAATTCCATTTTCCTTGTTGCGACCAAGGATGAAATAAAGAAAATTGCCTCTCGGAATGACGTAGAAACGATTTATGAAAATTATCCCATCAGTTTAGTTGAGCCCGTGTTAGTCCAAAAATCGTCCAATAATCAGGCAGAAAAAGAGAGGTGCTTTTCCGCCATTGGGGTTCGGGAAGCTTGGAGCATGGGATATAATGGTAAGGGGAGATTGGTGTGCAGTTTCGACACCGGGGTGGAAGGAGATCACGAAGCTTTATCCTCGAATTGGCGGGGAAATAATGGCGGATCGGTTACGGTTTCTTGGTTTGATCCCTATGGATCTGTTTTTCCAAAGGATAAGAAAGGTCATGGAACTCATACCATGGGGATCATGTGTGGAATCTCCGAAAGCGATACTATTGGTGTGGCTTTTGGAGCACAATGGATCTCAGCCGCGGTGATTGATCAGGGTGCTTCCCTTTCACAAACCATAAGTGACATCCTTTCCGCTTTCGAATGGGCAACGGACCCGGATGGCAATCCAGAGACCATAAACGACGTTCCGGACGTAATCAGCAATTCCTGGGGAATTCCGCCCGGACTCAAACCGGCCTGTGACCAGACATTCTGGAATGCCATGGATAATGTGGAAAATGCCGGAACCGTGGTCATCTTTGCCGCTGGAAACGAAGGTCCCAATCCTTCCACCTTAAGAACGCCGGCTGATCGGATCACCTCCCCCTTGAACTGTTTTTCCGTGGGGGCAGTAGATGTCAATAGCGAAGGTTACCCGGTGGCTTCTTTTAGCTCCCGGGGACCATCCGGATGCGATGGGCAAACCAAAAAACCTGAGGTCTGTGCTCCCGGGGTAAATATTTTATCGTGTTATCTGCATAACGAATACCGTCTGATGAGCGGAACCTCCATGTCCGCTCCATTTGTGGCCGGGGCAGTGGCGATTTTGAGGCAATACAATCCCGATGCCACGGTAGATGAAATCAAACAGGCACTTTTAGAATCCGCATCAGATTTAGGTCCGCCGGGCGAAGATAATAGCTATGGTATGGGTTTGATAAATATAAAAACTGCTTTGGAGTTTTTGCCCAAGCCCAATTTCCCTAATCTCTATTTGAAAGATTTCTTTGTCGAAGAGGGTGATCCTCTCCAACTCGGAGATCATGCCAATATAATCGTTGGCTTAAAGAACACCGGAAGGGACGTGGAAAGTGTTTTTGTTATTCTTTCCACCTCCGATTCCTTGACCCAAATCACAAAAGATAGTGTCTATTTTGGAGAGATAGCGAAAGGAGA
>JALHUP010000241.1 GCA_022866585.1 Candidatus Zixiibacteriota bacterium
CGGAATATCTTTTGCCAAGCCTCCAATTCTGAAATAAGAGGTCATCATCCTCTGCCCGGAGACCAATTCAAATATATCTAAAAGTTTTTCCCTTTCCCTGAAAGCATACAGAAGCATGCTCATTGCACCAATATCATGGGCATGCGACCCTACCCACACCAAGTGACTGGCGAGTCTGGTCAGCTCCGTTAAGATCACCCTGACGTATTGAGCCTTGGGAGGAGCCTGTATATCTAAAAGCTTTTCCACCGCCAAAAGATAAGCGAGGTTATTGGAAAGCGAAGCCACGTAATCCATCCTGTCGGTGAGGGGAATCACCTGACTGTAGGTTTTGCTTTCCATGGTCTTTTCAATTCCGGTGTGCAAATACCCGATGTCGGGTGTGGCTTTCACCACCGTCTCACCATCCAGCTCCAGTATAATCCTAAGAACTCCGTGAGTTGAGGGATGCTGAGGACCCATGTTTAAAATCATGGTATCAGTTTTGGGCTTCTCAATTTTTCTCAAAATATGCGTATGCATCTTCGATCAGTTTTCAATTGCATTCTCTAATATCTATTTTTAGCCAAGACGTGAAGGCTTGGCTACGCGAGTTCTTACCTATCACCTTTCACCTAAAACCTTATTTCACGATCCGCGGTGGTCTATCTTTATAATTATAATTGAACATAACTTCTTCTTTGGTCAGAGGAAAATCTTTCCTTAAAGGATGCCCCTCCCAATCTTCGGGCATCAAGATTCTTCTTAAATCGGGATGTCTATCAAATTTTATTCCGAACATGTCGAATACTTCTCTTTCGTGCCAGTTGGCGGTGCTCCATATGGGGGTAACTGAGGGGATAGCCTCACCATCATCCACTTGCACTTTCAATCTAACCCGATGATTTTTTTGGATAGAATATAGATTATAAACCACGTCAAATCGGGGTTTTCTTTCCAGATAATCTACCGCGCAGAGATCGGAAAGAAAGTTATAGGAAAGTTCAGGATCGTCTCTTAAGAATTGACATATCGGGACGATATCTTCTTTTCGGACAATAATAGTTAATTCGTCCCTGAATTCACCGATTTCTAAAATTGATTCTGCAAATGCCTTTTTTAATTTTTTTAAGATTATATCATTCATCTTAATTCCACAGAGATCTCTGAAAAAGTGAAACGGGGGAAGGTTTTGTTGGAGTGAAACCTCTTACAAAAAAGAAGATGCTTTCATATGGTTCACCCAAAGGGTTTGTTGAAAAACCCTCTTGTTCGTGCGGGAATTGGAATTCCCGCACCAATTTAAAAACCGCGAAAGCAAGCTTTCGCACTCCAAAAACACTTTTTCAACAGTCCCTAAAGGTGAACACTCCAACTTCTCCCTCCAGATGCTTTTTCAAATCTTTACCACAAATTTGAAATCACAGGTCTTTTTTCTTTTTAAGCGATTCCTTTTCGATCTTTTTGTGCAGTTTCATTATGCCCTCGATTAATTGCTCTGGACGAGGAGGGCAACCGGGAACATAAATATCTACGGGGACGATTTTATCTACGCCTTGAACAATAGCGTAATTATTAAAAACGCCACCGGTGGAGGCACATGCGCCCATAGCGATCACCCATTTTGGCTCCGGCATCTGCTCGTAAAGCTGTCTTACTACGGGAGCCATCTTGTTGGAAACCCGTCCTGCCACGATCATAAGGTCTGCCTGCCTGGGTGATGCTCTGGTCACCTCCATGCCGAACCTGGCTAAGTCGAAGCGGGAGGCGAAAGCGCAGACCATCTCGATGGCGCAACAAGCTAACCCAAACCCGAAGGGCCAAAGTGAGGATTTCCTCGCCCAGCCGACCGCCTTCTCCAAGGTGGTAAATAAGATTCCGTTACCTAAATGTTCCTCTAA
>JALHUP010000044.1 GCA_022866585.1 Candidatus Zixiibacteriota bacterium
ACCAGTCCTTTTTCATTGGATTTGATCTGAACTGTCGTGTAACCAGCGGTAACCACAGAGGCGGGATTGGTGCCGTGAGCTGAGTCGGGAATAATCACCTTGGATCTGGGGTTTCCATTTTTCTTATGATAAGCATGGATCAAAAGTAAACCCGTCAATTCCCCTTGTGCTCCTGCAGACGGCTGTAAGGTTATCTCATCCATTCCTCCGATCTCTTTGAGATATTCACCCAATTCAAACATTAATTTTAACGCACCTTGACAAGTCTCTTGGGGTTGATGCGGATGAAGATACAAGAACCCAGGAAGGCGTGAAAGGGTTTCATTTATTTTGGGATTGTATTTCATGGTGCATGAGCCGAGAGGATAGAATCCTTTATCCACATGATGGTTCATTATGGAGAGCCTGACAAAATGCCTCACCACATCCACCTCGCTCACCTCAGGTAAAGGAGGATTTTCTTTCCTCAACTTATCTTTTGGCAATAATTCTTCTATATTCTTTTCAGGCACATCCAGAGGTGGCAAGGAATACCCTATTCTTCCCGGTGAAGATAGCTCAAATATCAATTTTTCGCTCATTTATTCAAAACTCCCTGATAGAAACTTTATACATCCTTTTTTTGAGGTTTACGAAAAGTTCTCTCATTGTAGTTGCTCGATTTACGGTTAGACTTCTCTCACCGTCCTAAGCCTGTCGAAGGATCGAGCTTACGATGAGCCCAATAAATTGGGCAACTACAACCACTCTTTTTTGTCGGGTAGTTCACCTACGGTTCGCAACCCGACCTACTCACCCCCACCCTACCCTCCCCCATCAAGGGGGAGGGAAATCTACACATCTTCCATTCGTTTTATCCGCTGACTGCTTTAATCCGTTGGTATGAACCATACAGTTCGTACCGTTGACCGCTTTATTGCGTTCGGGATGAATCCGTTGACCCTTCTTTCTTCAGTTCCTTGATCTTTCCTTTTACCCAGCCGGTATCCGCAGAACTCGGATGATCTATCAAGAATTTTTGATAAAGCTCCAAAGCCTTGGTGGTATCGCCGGCTTGGGCATAGGAGTAAGGGATATATCTTTCAGCATCCTCAGTCATTTCATCTTTTGGATATTTCTCTAAAAAATTCTGGAAGGCATCTACTGCTTTCAGATAATCTTTCCTTCTTATTTCAAGCCAGGCTAAGTTAAAGAGAGCATCCTTTGATTTCCCCTTTTTATTTTCCGGATCCAAAGCAACTACTTTTTGGTAACAAAGGGCCGCCTCATCATAGCTCCTGCGTGATTCATACTTGTCCGCCAGCTTGGTGGCAAGCTCCACGTCAGTTGAATCTTTCTGGAATCTATTTTTCATACCCTCCAAGGTTTCCTTTCCTTGTAGGTATGCCTGAATGGTCGAGACAAATTCGCTATCTGGCAGATAGCCGTAAATTCTATCTATCTCTTCCCCGGTGCTTTTCATCAGGACAACTGTGGGGAAACCTGCAATTGCAAACCGATCCCCCATAGCCGTATCTTTCTTTCCTTCGGCTTTCACAAAAATCATATCTTTGGATAAAGCAATTACATCCTTACTGGTAAAGGTTGAATCCTCCAACCTCTTACACCACTTTCACCCATCCATCCAAAACTCCGCAATTATATACTTGTCCTGGTCTTGGGCAGTTTTCAGGGCGTCTTCTAAGGAAGAAGCCCATTCGATCTGGTCTGGCGCTTTCTTGACACAGGAGCTTAAAAAAATCGCTCCCAAGGACAGAACCACTACCAGTCTCAAGACACAGAATTCGTGCAAAACTTCTCTTTTCATTGGTGCCTCTTTCGGTTATCTGCCATAGGCAAATCCGCCTCTGGCGGAAAAGTTAAATGGTTTGAGCGGTCCGAATTCTAGATTCATAGGATAGGTCAAAGATCGCCCACGGTCTGTTCTTTTATGGCCATGCTCTCTTCATATTTATCCGCAGGGACATAAATTTTATAGCCACCTTTTCCCTTGGTTACATAACCCAGTCCCTCTTCTAAAAAGCTTCCTGAGGACTTTAGATAGCAGGGAATATCGTTGTTTTCTAAAGTCTCTTTGAGAAACTCCGCATAGACCCGATTACGAGTAGCGTATAAAAGAACCAAATTTTCAGGCTTGTCCCCCTCTCTTAGGTCTTCTACTTCCTCCTCTTCTGGAAGCTCTTCCACCAAATCGTATTCGCAGTCAGGACATCTTTTTGTCCCCGGACTGTATTCGGTCTTACATAAAGGACAGAATGGCATAAATTACTTCTCCAATTTTCCAAAAAGCTGAAATAGGCACTCTGGAGTGTCCAGCTTTAACTGGACCCAAATGTAGTTTCATTAGGTCTGCCTGAAGGCAGACACTCCAGATCTAATACCCTTTGTTACAATTTTGCAAAAGCAGAGCTTTTGCACTCCCGGAGTGCAACGATTTTTTATTGCGATTTAAACCAATTTTCTCAGCTCATCTACCAAATAGTCGATCTCCTCTTTGGTTCTCTTTTCCGTAACGCACACCAGAAAACAATTCTTTAGTTTTCGATCGAACTGGGCTAAATCGATTCCAGCGAAGAGATTTCGTTTCAAAAGCGACCTTATTATTCTCTTCGGAGGAATAGGTGTTTCCACCACAAATTCTTTGAAGAAGGGTGAATCAAATCTCTTTTTGAACCCTTCAATTTTGGTGATTTCATTCAATGCATAGTGGCTTTTCTGTAAGCACAATTCAGCTACCTTTCTGATTCCGGATTTTCCCAAAAGGGATAGGTAAACACAAGAAGCTAAGGCACACAGAGCTTGGTTGGTGCAGATGTTGGAGGTGGCTTTTTCTCTTCTTATATGTTGTTCTCTGGTCTGAAGGGTGAGAACGAAACTTCGTCTTCCTTGAGTATCTGTGGTGACGCCCACGATCCTTCCGGGCATCCTCCGGATCAGATTTCGCTTACAGGCAAAATAACCCAAGTAAGGTCCACCAAAGGATAAATTATTCCCCATAGCCTGCCCTTCGCCCACAGCAATATCGGCGTTATATTCACCGGGCGTTTTCAAAATCCCCAAAGAGATGGGATCACAGACTAAAACTAAAAGAGCGCCTACCGAATGAGCTTTCGCCTCTATCTCTTCGATATTCTCAATCACTCCAAAGAAGTTAGGACTCTGGACTATTACACAGGCAACCCTTTCGGAAATGTTTTTATTGACCCCTTCAAGATCAATCAGTCCATCCTTTGAAGGTATGGTCTTCACTTTAAGCCTGATAGAATCACAGTAAGTAAAAAGAACTTCCTTATAGCTCGGATTGAGTGCGCCCGACACCAGGATCTCATTTCTTTGAGTCTCTGCATGTGCCAACAACGCCGCCTCTGCCACGGCTGTGGCTCCATCATACATGGAGGCATTAGCCACATCCATGCCGGTAAGCTCACAAATCAGGGACTGAAACTCATAGATGGTCTGAAGCGTTCCCTGACTGACCTCGGCTTGATACGGAGTATAGGCAGTATAATATTCTGATCTGGAGATTATGTGATCAACCACTGCGGGGATGAAGTGATCGTATGCTCCTCCGCCTAAGAAGCTTTTGATCTGTGATGAATCCTTGTTCTGCGCAGATAGATCGGTTAGCAGTTTGGTCAGCTGAAGCTCAGATAATGGCGGAGGAAGTTTTAATTCTTCTTTAAGGCGAACAGAATCAGGGATGCACTGAATCAGAGCTTCGAAGCTTTCCACCCCGATTTGTTTCAGCATCTCTTTTCTGTCATTTTCAGTATTAGGAACGTAGCTCATATTCTCGCATCTACAAAATAAGGTTTCTATGGTTTATGTTTATCGTTTTTCGGTTTAGGTTTAGTTTCGACAAGCTCACTACAAGTCGGCTACGTATCGGATGTCGTCTGGTGGTTTCCTCTATCGTGTTTTGGACGGCAAACGATTGACGATGACTTTTTAGACGATACGTAATGGTTCGACATGCTCACCATAAACCCAAACCGCAACCTTTTCAAACGAAACCCGAAATCAAAATCCATTACGTCTTGCTCTCCACCAATTTCCTGTAGTCAGCAGGTGAAAGCAAAGCCTCCAGCTCTTTTGGCTCTTTCACCTTGATCTTGATGATCCATCCTTGGCCATAAGGGTCGGAATTTATCAGATTGGATTGCGATTCCAACTGGGTATTGACCTCGATCACCTCTCCGGAGAGAGGTGAAAAAAGATCGGAAACCGCCTTCACCGCTTCGATCACTCCGAACGGTTTCATTTGCTCGACTAAAGTCCCCACCTGGGGCAACTCCACAAAGACCACATCTCCCAGCTGTTTTTGAGCATAATCGGTGATCCCCACCGTGGCTACGTCTTTTTCCACTTTCACCCACTCATGTTCTTTGGTATATTTCAAATCATCCTTTATTTCTATCTTTGTCTCCACAATTCCTCCTCGGATTTTCTGCCAAAGGCAGATCCGCCTCTGGCGGAAAAATGTTTTCGTATTTCGTTTATCGTTTGCGAAACTCGTATGGTTCGACTCTGCTCACCACAAGTCGATGCGCGTCAATCGAAACTGAATGCTCGATTCTTTTGGGATTTTCCAGCTTCGATCACCGAGCGTCAAGCTTCGAAACCAGCATCGACACCGTTAAACGAGTTTTAAAATCATATTCTTGAGGCCTCAGAAATCTTGATCTAACAGCTTAAAGAGACTTGTCTATTCTTTTACCATTTTAAAAGTTCCCTTTTTAGTCGGAACGAGTTTATATCCTTGATTCTTTAGAAATCTTTCAGCTTCTCGGTTAATTTTTTTCGCCCTCTCTTTGGGGGTTAAGTGTTTATTTTCCTCATAATGTCTCTCACGTATCTCATGGAGTTCCCTCAACATAGAGTCGTTTGGAAATTCTTTGGCGGCAAGGGACATCTTCATTCACCTCCTATAGCTCCGGCGGAGTAAATCCTGAGGCGCCCGAATCCCTGTTATGATGCTTTTTCCGTTTAACGTCGTAGAAACTCGTATCGAAGCTTGATTTCACAAAACTGGATGCTTGAAGATTATGTAATCCAACTTCGAGTCTCGCACATCGAGCATCCCGCCAGAGGCGGGAGCATCGTCACCCAGAACCGAACTTCGTTTTAATGTTTTTCCACCCCCTCCAATTTTTCTTTGAGCATCTCCTCCACCAAGGAGGTACCAAATCTGCCACTTATAAACCTTTCATCCGAAAGGATTTTTTTGTGAAATTCGATGGTGGTCTCTACTCCCTCGATGATGAACTCTTCTAAGGCTCTTCTGGCTTTTAAAATCGCCTCTTCTCTGGTCTTTCCGTGGACGATCAATTTAGCAATCATCGAATCATAGAAAGGGGGAATCACGTATTTAGCGTAGGCATGGGTATCCACCCGGATCCCATGTCCGCCCGGAGTGTGAAAGCTGGTGATAGTTCCCGGGCAGGGGAGAAAGTCTTTTTGCGGGTCTTCCGCATTTATTCTGCATTCGATAGCATGTCCTTTTAATGAGATATCCTCTTGGGAAAAAGTAAGTTTCTCCCCATAGGCTAAGCGAATCTGTTCTTTTATCAAATCTATGTCGGTGACCTCCTCGGTCACTGGATGCTCCACTTGAATTCGGGTGTTCATCTCCATAAAGTAGAAGTTTTTATTCTCATCCAATAAAAACTCGATGGTCCCCGCGCTTTGGTAATCCACACTTTTTGCCGCATTCACCGCTTTCTTCCCCATTCTTTCTCTTAAGTTCTCATCTATAACTGGGGAAGGAGATTCTTCCAAAAGCTTCTGATGTCTTCTTTGAACGGTGCAATCTCTTTCACCCAAATGAATAATGTTTCCAAAGCTGTCACCGAGAATTTGAAATTCTATGTGCCTGGGATTGGGGATATAGCTCTCGATGTAAACTGAAGGATTACCAAAAGCGGCTCCGGCTTCTAATCTTGCCATCTCCCATCCCTTTTTCAGCTCATCTTCATCCCTAACGATTCTCATTCCCTTTCCTCCTCCACCATAGGAGGCTTTGATGATAACCGGAAAACCTATTTCGTAACAGATGCTTTTGGCTTTTTCCAGACAGTCCACTACCCCATCGCTTCCCGGTATGACCGGGACGCCGGCATCGCTCATGGTTTTTTTTGCCAGAGCTTTATCTCCCATCAATCTGATCATGTCAAAGGAGGGACCAATAAATTTTATATCACAAGACTCGCAGATCTCGGCAAAATCGGGATTTTCGGCTAAAAAACCGTAGCCCGGGTGGATGGCATCCGCGTTGGTCACCTCTGCGGCGCTGATTATCCTCTTGGGATCTAAGTAGCTATCTTGGGATTGGGCCGGACCTATGCAGACATCCTCGTCCGCAAAACGGACATGGAGAGATCCTCTGTCCGCATCCGAAAAAATGGCTACCGTAGCTATTCCCAGCTCCTTGCAGGCTCGGATGATGCGCAGGGCGATCTCACCCCTATTGGCAATCAATATCTTTTTAAACAAGAATACTCCCAACTAATTCTTTATAAACGTTCCGATTAAGCTTGGCTTTTAGACCTCCGGTTGATCTTAGTAAGAGGAGGATAATAATATACCCGAGCAACTAATCAATTCCATGTATTAGCTCTTTTATTAAGACCCCTTCTTTTGGGTGACTTTCTCATATTCATGCCACCCCCGATCCGAAGCGCCTGTAATCCCTTTAACCCTAAGCTCAAAGTCAGAAGGATTGGTTGCCTGAAGGAGTGCCTCATCATAGGAGATCATCCCTTTCTTGTAAAGATCCATAAGGGATTGATCAAAAGATTGCATGCCATATTGAATAGCTCCGCTCTCAATAAGCTCAGGGATCAAAATGGTTTTAAGGGGATCAATTATGTATTCTCTTACTAATCCCGTGTTCACCAAAACCTCCACAGCCGGAACTCGTCCCGGTCCATCACATCTGGGCAAAAGCCTCTGGCAAATTACGGCTTTCAAAGTGGCAGACAAAAGGAGCCTGACCTGTTGATGCTGATGCGGGGGAAAGAAAGAGATGATTCGGTTTACCGTCTCCACCGCATTAAGAGTATGTAAGGTGGTTAAAACCAAGTGCCCGGTGTCTGAGGCGGTCAAGGCTATGGACATGGTCTCCAAATCCCTGATCTCTCCGATTAAGATCACATCCGGATCCTGACGAAGAGCCTGCCTTAAGGCAGTAACGAAAGATTCGGTATCCATTCCGATTTCCCTCTGACCGATAATACTCTTTTTGTTGCGGTGAACATACTCAATGGGATCTTCGATGGTCAGGATGTTCTCCGCTCGGGTAGCATTGATGTGATCGATCATGCTGGCCAAAGTAGTCGATTTTCCGCTCCCGGTAGTTCCGGTGAGGATGATCAGTCCTCTTCTGTAGTCTGCTAAGTCCTTTACCACGGGGGGTAAATGGAGTTCCTCAAATGATGGGATAATAGTATTTACCGATCTTATGGCAATACCCACCGTGCCTCTCTGCCTATAAAAATTGATCCGGAAGCGTCCCATCTTGGAGACACTTAGTGCCAAATCCAGCTCGTTTCTTTGAAGAAACCTTTTTTTCTGATCTTCGCTTAAGATCTGGCTCATTATCTCTTCCATCTCCTGTGGAGTCAAAGGCTCTTCGCTAATGAGACGAAGGATGCCGTCAATACGCAAAGCCGGTCTTGTCCCAATTCGAAGATGCAGATCCGAAGCCTTGGTGGAAAGCATCTCTTCCAACATCTGTTTTAACGTCATACTCCCCTCCTTTTGATTAAAAAATCGTATCTATTTAGTCAGCTTGTCTATTATGGAATCCGCTCAATCCGCTTCATCCGTTGACCCAATCAGTTGACAAAGATTCGTCTGGAACAGCTTTTCTACCAATAACTTCGACATAAACTCCGGGATTATTAACCTGACTCGTGAGATTATATTTCCACTGATAACTGCCAACATAAAGAGCTGAAATAAAAAATTATAGGAGCGTGTCCGGGAATGTAATTCTTCGATTTATCGAGCCCAATAAATTGTGCAACTACAGTCTCATCCCACTATATAGAGGCTAAATAAAGCTTTAGCATTTTTCAGGCAGTCTCTTAAGATTACTGTCATGCTGGATCAATCAAAAAGAGGCTCTGTCCGAACTCCACCGGTTTGGCATTTTCCACCAGTATCTTGGCCACCCTTCCCGCTACCTCAGACTCTATCTCGTTCATCAGCTTCATGGCTTCGATGACGCAAACCACCTGTCCCGCGGCAATCTGCTGATTCAGCTCCACATAAGGTTTGGCGTCCGGAGCGGGAGCTCGATAGAAGGTTCCCACCATGGGGGACTTTATGGGAACCAAATGATCTGTCTCCTCCGCCATTTTTGGTGGTTCCGCAGGAACGGTTTGAGTCTTTGCCGTCGATTCACTCTTTGGTTCCACTGTGATGGCAGTCACCGATTGATCTGTTGTGGGGTTGTTCGTCTGTTTCGGCTTTTTGGTGATTCTCACCTTCTGTCCCCAACCCCCTACCTCCAACTCCCCTATGTCTGATTCCTCCACCAGTTTTATCAATTTTCTAATTTTAGAAACCCGCATAACCACCCCCTCACTCTGAGGGTTTGTTTATAAAGTGTTAGAACGTATCTTTAATAAAAAAAGAACAGAAAATCCAATAGATTTCCTTCGTTTAATCAGCTTCTCTTTCGAAACTTACCACACCCTTTTGGTCACTAAAACAGACTTTAAATTTTTCAAATATGCCTTTTCTTCCCAGAAGATTGAATCCCACTCCAAGTCGTTCAGAAAAACCTATTTCCGCCTCTATTATCTCCTCTCCTATCTTCAGCTGAAGTCTGTGAATATAGATGGGAATATAACTTCCATCACCAACCACCACCATCAACTCGTGTCCGTTTTTGAAAGCAAGTCCTAAATTCAGGGCTTCATCTTTATCAAATACGCTGAAAGATGCCCCAGAATCTACGAAAGCCCATATTTCAGACCATCCATCTTTGCCTTTAACTTCTAATGGAATTAAGGGTATCTTCTTGTCTCTAAAGTAAGAATATTTGAATTCTATAAGAGGCAATTGAAATCCTCCTCGCGGGGTATACGTAGAACTGAGGGCTTTTTATCTGGATATTTTCTTTTTGCTTCCTCCCTTACTCTCACTCCAGATTTATCCGCAGCGATAACCTTTCCATCAAGAACTGCAACATAATTACCTGCATGTTCTCTCACTAATTTCTCCAAATGTGTTCTTATCCACTCATGATCTTTATTCATCTCTATCTTCCTTACAGTCCTTTGGATCCAGAATTCGGACAAACATAACGTCTTACAGCTCTAATAGTTTTTTTTCGGCGGTGGTTAAGATTTCGCACCCTCTCTGGGTGATCAACACATCGTCCTCTATTCTTACACCGCCCCAATTGGGGATGTAAATTCCCGGCTCAATGGTAATCACCATGCCCGGCTCTAAAACCTGTTGGCTTTTGGGATTTATAGTAGGATTATCATGGATCAAAAGTCCTATTCCATGTCCTAACCCATGCCCAAAATACTTTTCGTATCCGGCTTTTTTAATGGAGTCTCTTGCCACTTTGTCCAGATCGCATGTTTTTATTTTTGGTTTAACTTTGCTTATGGCTTCTTTTTGGGCTTTCAAAACTATATTATACACCTCTTTTTGTCTTTTGTTTGCTTTCCCCACCACCACGGTCCGGGTCAAATCAGCGGTATAGCCATCATATACCGCTCCCATGTCCAAAGTGACCAAATCTCCTTTTTCGATTCTTTTGCTCGAAGCCACCCCATGCGGCAGGGCGGACCTTTTCCCAGAAGCCACAATGGTTTCAAAGAAGGGAGCACTGGAGCCGTATTTTTTGAATTTATATTCGATCTCTGCCGCTATATCCTGTTCCTTCACTTGGGGTTTAACAAAATCCAGAATCTCCGAAAAGACCTGATCGGTTATG
>JALHUP010000242.1 GCA_022866585.1 Candidatus Zixiibacteriota bacterium
CTGATACAAAAGGCTAAGGGAAATGAGAAAAAAGAAGGTCTGAATGTTAAATTCAAAGAAGGGGATGCCAGAAAACTCCCCTACCTACCCGATACCTTCGATGTGACCATGATTCTGGGAAATAGTTTTGGTTATTTCGACACCATCCAGGATGACCTGAGGGTGCTAAAGGAGGTGTTTAAAGTCCTAAAACCATGGGGGGAATTGCTGGTCGATGTTACGGATGGCGAATATTTAAGAGAGCATTTTCAACCTCGTTCTTGGGAATGGATAGATAAGAAGCATTTTGTCTGCAGAGAGCGCTCTCTTTCTTTGGATGGGCAACGTCTGATATCAAGGGAGGTAATTGCCCAGGTGGAAAAGGGGGTGATTGCGGACCAGTTCTATGCGGAAAGGCTTTATACTAAGGAAAGCCTAAGAGAACTTATGAAAGCCGCGGGCTTCACCGACTTCGCTTTTCATGGTGAAATTTCTCCAGATTCTCAGAGAAACCAGGATCTGGGAATGATGGAGAAACGCATCATTGCCACTGCCGTGGTTAGAAAGGAATGGACTCCCATCAAGAAGAAACCAAAAGAGATGGTAGGAAACGTGGTGGTGCTTTTAGGCGACCCGACCAAGCCCGATCCCCTAAAGCCGTTCTCCATTTTCGACGATGACGATCTATACACCATTGATCAGTTGAAATCTGCGTTGAGAGAACTGTCCACAGGATCCACAGGAAAAGATTACCACTTTGTCTATCTGAATAGTCACGATACTCTCATTCAAGACTTGATAAAACTGGGGGGAAAAGTGGATTTAGTCTTTAATCTTTGTGATGAGGGGTATAGCAACGATCCCCGAAAAGAGCTTCATGTCCCCTCTTTGTTGGAAAGTTTGGAAATTCCCTACACCGGTGCCGGACCTCAATGTATCGCTTATTGCTACGATAAATCGCTGGTGCGTGGCATCGCCAAGGAAATGGGAATTCCCGTCCCGGAAGCCTTTTTCATCAAGCCGGAAGATACAACCTTTGAATTGCCGTTCGGTTTCCCCGTAATCGTAAAACCCAACTTTGGCGATGCCAGTTTTGGAATCACGCAAAGGAGTGTGGCAAGTAACCTGGAGGAGCTTTTGAACGGCGTTTCAGAAATACGAGAGAAATTCGGCTACGACAAACCCATACTGGTAGAAGAATTCCTTCCGGGAAAAGACCTTAGTGTGGGCATCATAGGCAATGTTCCTTCATCCTATTCTGTCTTACCCATTATCGAGGAAGATTACTCGACAGTTCCAGAGGATTTGCCCAGAATCTGCGGTTATGAGGCCAAGTGGTTGCCGGATTCCCCATATTGGAACATCAAATCTATTCGAGCTGATCTTCCTGAAGAGACGGAGAAATTGATCATAGAATGGTGCCTGAAACTGTTTGAGAGGCTGGAGTGTCGGGATTACTGTCGATTCGACTGGAGGCTCGATTCTGAGGGTAACCCCAAACTTCTTGAAGTTAATCCAAACCCGGGCTGGTGCTGGGATGGTCACCTGGCAAAGATGGCAAAAATCGCGGGGATGTCTTATCCTGAAATGCTGGAGGCTATTTTGCGGGCGGCGGAACAAAGAGTGGGAATTCAAATGAGCTGGAAAAGAGAGGAAGAACATGCCAAAACCTCGCATAGTAAGGTATAAAAGACCACGCTCGCTTGACTCCAAATCCTCGTTGGTAACGGATTCATCCTAAACGGATTCACCGTGAACGAACACCCTGTTCGTTACCATAAAGCGTCATGGCTGAAGGCGTCCGTGATGAACAAAGGAAAGGAGGAAAACTATCCCTTGATGAAATTAACCATTATATGAAAGTGGCAAAAACTATCCGCCTGACTATGGAATTGCAAGAAAAGGTCGATCATATTTATGAAAGGAGAGACTCTATTAGCTCATGACGCAACCGACGAAGCCCTCCAACCGTATGGGCATTCGTCTGAATGGGATGATCATCTTGAACATGAGACTCTTTTGTCTCAGCTTGGCAAAGGAGAAAGTGAACGCAAAAACTGGCGATAAAGGTTCGCCAAATTCTGCGAAATTGTCTCGACGTTATTTCTTTCCAAACAAATCGTCCCTCTAATTCTAACTGTTTAAACGTATTAAAAGAGAAATTCTTGTCGGTTTAAAATTGGCACGCTTTTTGTAGTCTTTTGGGTTGAGAAGAGTGTGAACTTTTTACGCACAAAGAGCCGTGTGGGAAAGTTTTTGCTTGACAAAACCATAATTTGCTTTACTTTGGAGGTGAGAACAAAAATTGGGATAAGATAAGGAAAATTCGACCCTTTAGTCCGAATTCTGGATCCGTAGGAAATGCCTCAAACACCCGAGCCCTTTGACAGACGCCCCGTATGGGAGAGACAAACCCCTACTAAGTTTGAGAAGATTTTCAGTTACTGTGTGGTGCTTATTTTTGTCCTTTTGGGACTTTTGATTCTTTTGGGAGCGTTTGGCATCAGTCCCCAGTTTAAAGGAATCTTAGGAGTAATTCTGATCGGTTATGGGGTAATTAGATTTTTATTGATGAAAACAAGATTTGATAGGTCGAAGGAAAAAGAGAGATTGGTAGAGAGGGACAATAAAGCTAATAAAACTTTGCGTAACTTGTAAAAAAATTCTTGACTTTATGAGAAAAAGTATTAAAATAAAACATTGTGTTTTTTTGGAGTGATTGAGATTATGTGCGATAAAATTTTGTTAAAACGTTTTCTTTGGGTTATTTTAGTTTTGTTAATTTTGCCTACCACGGCCGGATGCCAGGATCTTGAACCTGCTATCAAAGCATACGAGAAGGGGGATTACAACCAAGCCATCCAGCTTCTTTCTCAATATATTCTGCAAAAACCAAATGAGCCTGAAGCTTATTTTTATTTAGGGAATGCTTTTTTAAAGAAGGAAATGCTGGATTCTGCCATTGTCCAATATAAGAAAGCTCTGGACCTGAAGAGTAAATATTGGCAAGCTTTGTATCAACTGGGATATGCTTATTATAAACAGAAAAGATATGATGAGGCGAAGGAAACCTTTGCGAGTGGGCTTAAGATAAAGGAGAGAGGAGAATTTTATAACGGATTAGGTCTGGTGCAAATGGCTAAGGATATGCTTAAAGATGCAGATTTATCGTTTTGGAAAGCTATCTCCTATGACCCCAAAAATCCGGAGTTTCTAAAAAACCGGGGTGACGTGAACTTCAAGAAAGGGGTGCTGGCAATTGCGATCGAATCTTACAACGATGCTCTGGCACTGGACTCCACTTTGGTGGACGTTCATTACAACTTAGGTCAATCCTATCTTAAACAGATGGAGTTCAACAAGGCGATGGAAGAATTCAAAACGGTAATAAGGTTGGATCCCAAGCACAAAGAAGCTTATTTAGCTTTAGGAAACCTCTACATGTTAGACCGGAGGCATTACCCTGAAGCCCGAGTAATCTACGAAGAGTATTTAAAATTTGATCAGCAGAATAGTAGAGTTCATTTAAACTTAGGAGATACGTATTATTCCCTCTCAAGAATTGTTAATTTTTTACCTCTGGCAGAAGGTGACACCCTCTTCAAGCCTCAAATTCTCTCAAAATCTGTCGAAAATCTGGAGAAATCGATCGCTTTGGATCCTAAGGTTGCAGATGCTTACTTTTTGTTAGGCAAAGCTTATCAGGATTTAGGGAAGTTTCCGGAAGCTCTGAAAGCTTATGAGAATTATGAGAGGCTTTTGTCTGAACAGAATTATGAGTGGAAAAAAGAGGATGCAGATTATTGGGTCAGAAAGGGTCAGGCGCAGGTGGAAATCGGAGACTCGGCGCTCATACCCACGGCAATCACCTCCCTTACCAGGGCCATCGAATTGGATTCTACCAAGACCGGCGCTTATTCATATTTGGGCTCAGCTTTATATAAACAGAAGAAATACACTGAGGCTATTCCTTTCTTTAAAAAGAAGATTGAATCTGATACCAGCAATGCTAATGCCTATATGAATTTAGCATTATGTTATCTTCAGTTAAAACAGTTCCAGGAGGCGCGTGAGCCTTTGAAAAAAGTGGTGGAGCTGGACCCTAATAATTCTAAAGCTCACGACCTTCTGGCCGGGGTGTATTATCAGCTCAAGCAATATCAAGAAGCCGCCGAAGAATATCTGGCGAAACTTAGGCTTGATCCCAACAATTGTGAATTAGAAGGAAATGCGGGCACTTGCCTTCTTTTGGCAAAATTATCAGCTCAAGCCATCCATCATTTAAGAAAGGCGGTTTCCTGCTTTCCGCGTAACGCTAACTATCTTCTGATGTTGGCTCAAGCCTTAGAGACCAATGAAAATACAGAGGAGGCTCGCCAATACTATCTTAAGGTTTTGGAGATCGACCCCAAGAATAAAGAAGCTCAAGACCGAATAGATTATATAGATATGAAAACAATTCATTAGAAATATTTCCAAATTCTATTTGTATATAAATAGAGGAGTGAAATGGATGGCAGAACAAAATAAAAAAAATGAGCAGGAGGATAAAATCTCCGAGGATTTGCGTTTTAAATATATCGGTCTGGAGATATTCCCCAAAAAGGTAAAGGATTTTTGGAAAGATGAGGAGGAGAAGAGAGAATATTTGGAAAAGGTTAAACAGGAAAAATCCCAAGCCACCCTTTTGGACAGAGATTACAGCCTGGTGAAGGTTTCAGTTTTCTCCAAGACCGATAAGATCGTCTTGAGCATCACCTCTTTTCTTTTGGCGATAAGTTTGTTTATACCCTGGTTCTCTGTGCGAGGGGAAAATCTACATTCCAGCTACATCGGTTTGGGTTTTATCTTTAAATTAGGCACGCTATTTGGCTATGCCTCGTCGAGCGGATTCGGGGCGATCTTGTTCTTAGTGTTGCTTTTATTGGTCATTCTTTTTTCTTGTGCGGCTGGCATCCTAAATCTTTTATCTTTATTCAAAAAATATAACGAGCTGGAAGGGTATTTGGCGAACCTTAAGAAAACCTTAAAGTTGAATTTAATTCCTTTGGCTTTGTGGGTGGTCTTGATCCTCATCTCCATGATTGGCCTGCCCACGCCATTTGCCAAGTCCCTGGGGGTGAAGGGCTTGGGTGATAGTTTTAACATTCTCAGTTTCTTCGCTCTATCTAGCTACGGAATGTGGTTTTCTTTGGCCGGTTTGATTATAAATTGTGTCAAGATCAGCGATTTGTGAGATGAGGTAAATTTTTAGTGGCATTACAGATTCCAAGATTCGTATGAATGCAAAGCATTTGTCGAAGGATTAAAAACTAAGGAGGTATAGATGGTTTGAGGTCGAGTAAAAAGCAAATGTTTACAGTTTTCCACCCGTGGCTGGGTGGGAGAGTTTGGTGTCATTAGGTGTTGGAATTTCAACGTATAATTTTAGGATAGGAGGAATAACTTAAATGAAACAGTCGCTTTTCATTGTGTTGGTTTTAGTAGTTGCGGTGGTAATTTGGATCTTCGTCTGGTATCAGCTCCCCGCATATTTACATGAGGGAGGACCTTTGGTGGCGGTTCTAATCGCCCTCTCAGTGATGCTTGTGGCTTTCATCTTGGAACGATTGTTTACTTTAAATAAAGCCAAGGGGAAAACCTCGGTTCAATCCTTTTTTAAGAATGTTATCTCCATGTTACAACAGAACGACCTGAAGGGGGCGGTTGCGGCTTGTGACAAGCAAAGAGGCACGGTGGCTAACGTTTTGA
>JALHUP010000243.1 GCA_022866585.1 Candidatus Zixiibacteriota bacterium
GTCTTTCTCCAAAGCCCTTTTCAAAAAGGTATATTCCCAATTTAGACTCCCTGTGATCAATAATATTTTTATTTTATTCTTCAGGACTTTGATCGAAAATATTCGGCGGTTGTTTTCTTGGACCAATTCATCTTTTTGTTGGGGAACGGTCAACTCATACTGATGTATTCCCTCCTTTTGGGGAGTGATGGCAAGATCCACCGTCTGTGTTCCTCCAGAAGCGCTCAGAGTTAGATTCTCTTGAGCCAAATTTTCTTTTCCACCGCCTTGGGATACCTCTTTTATCGAAACCGGAATTTTCAAGTTATCGAAACCGACTTGAGAAATATCCACCTGAATTGGAATTTTGTTCTCGACATAGCCTATATCATTGTATACTATTCTCTCTATAGCAATATCTTTAGGTGGGATATATTCGCCAATCCCGCAGGTGTAAATGGGGATTTCTTTTGATTTAGCTACGAAGACCGGATCCTCGCCCAGATTATTTGCTCCATCGCTGGCGATAAAAATCCCTCTTAAATTCTTTTCCTTTAGCCTCTCCTCCACCGATTTTGTCGCTTCTCCGATGGAGGTGGCTTTTCCCAATGAATCGGGGAAGTTTCTATTTAAGTCCAAAGGGAAAATCGTATCCGCAAAACCATAGATCTCCAGCTCTGCTTTGGAAGAGAGTTTTTCAAAAGGATCGCTTTTTAATAAATTTTGTAATTCCTCTTTCCGGCTTAACTGAGTCCCTTTGAGGTTCATGCTTTTGGACGTATCCAGAAGTATTGCCACCACCGGTTTTTGGATAAGTCTTCGGGCTATGGTCAGAATCGGCTCAGAGAGGACCAGGAAAAGACAAAATAGCGCCACTATCCTTAGGCTCAAAAGCAAAGTCTTTTTCCTTTTGCTTATGGGGGGATAGGTGCGCTCATAGGTTAAAAAAGCAAGAAGAATGGCTAAGATGAATAATCCAATCACCAGCCACAAATTTCTTTCTTGAAGATTTATAAATAATTTAGTGATACCCAGCAAGTGTCTGGTCTCCTTTCAAAGGATTTACACAAACATACGCAGTGATTAGCTTTTATGTTTTTGGAGAATTTGAAGGGATAATTTGAAAGGTGGTTAAGAAAAACGCCCAAATGGGCGGATGTCATTGCTATTTGTCTCTCTTTATCACAAAGCTAACTAAATTTTCTAAAGATTCTTTGTATTCCGAATCTTTGAGAAAAGAAAGCTGGCTTAAAGCTTTTTCTCCAAAGGATTTTGCTTTCTTTTGGGAATACTCAACTCCCCCGTTACCCTTTATGAGTGATAGGATCTGGTTAAAATCTTTTTGATTAAAATCGTTTTCTAAAAGCTTGAAAATTTTTTTTCTGGAACTCTCTTCCGCCGACTTAAGAGTATGGATCAAGGGCAGTGTGATCTTACCCTCCTTAAGATCGTTGCCCAAACCTTTTCCCGTCTTTTCGGTCTCGCCGATCCAATCCAAAAGATCATCGGTTATCTGAAAAGCCATGCCCAGATTCAGGCCATAATTTTTTAATTGTTCTCGACTCTTTTGGTCCGCCTCAGCCGCTATGGCGCCAGATTCGCAGGAAGCGGCAAACAGGGAAGCGGTTTTTTCTGCGATGATCTGAAAGTA
>JALHUP010000244.1 GCA_022866585.1 Candidatus Zixiibacteriota bacterium
CCTCTCCCCACCAGGGGTGTGTCAGAATTTCGGTTTTTGTAGCCGTCCCGCTTAGCGGGGCGAAATCCCGTGCCCGCCAGGCTCGTCCCGCAAAGTGCGGGACGCATCCCCTGACCTGGCGAGAGGTCATAAACTTTGCTTGTGGTGAGCGCAGCCGAACCACTTGTCCTGTCTTCGACCCTGAGGCTCAGACCCGAAGTGAGCGAAGTCGAAGGGTTCTCGGTGAGCATCGTCGAACCACTTGTCCTGTCTTCGACCCTGAGGCTCAGACCCGAAGGGAGCGGAGTCGAAGGATTTATACCGAACATAACGAATATAAAAATTATGAAAACAATGTTCAGAAAGTTCAGAATGTTCAGAAACTTCGTTTATGGTGACCACGATGTAAAAAAATAAAAAATTTGTGAAAAAAAACACAAGAAAGGCAAGAAACACAAGAAACACACGTGATCAACTTTTATATCCCCTTGTTTCTTTTCAGGTTAAGAAAATAAATAAAAAAATCAAAAAAATTCCGGAAACACAAGAAACACGATATGAAAACTACGGATTTAAGTTGGTTCGGGAATTGTCACCTGGATCCCGTTCCGCGGGAGAATTCCCGGGCCAATCTCGTGCGGGTCACCAGGATTCCGCCAAAGGCGGAAAAATCCAATTCCCGCACGAACAAGGGGGTTTTTCAACAGTCCCTGAAGCCTGCGACTACCAACCACCCTGCATTTCGGAGGATATTGAGATCATATCCGAAGCATCGGAGAGGGGAAATAATCGAAGGATGCAAGAATCAAAAAGAGGGGAAAACAACCGAGGAAACCAAAAGTTACAGGGCTTTTTTCAATTCCTTGGTTAGAGTTTTCAAGACATGGTCCTGGTTCTCTCTGGTCACCTCATAGATTTTAACATCGTCCCGGGCTTTTACCTTCTCGGCAAAGGGATGGCGAGCTAAGGTGATGGTTCCCAGCACCAGATTGTCCGCATCCAAAGCTTTCTTTACCGCCTCCTGAAATTCGGGGGACAAAAGCTCCATCTTTCCAATCTCGTCAATGACGATCGCCTTTTTTTCGACCAGACACATCTGTATTTCTTTTACCCCAATTTTGTCCAAGGTATAGACGCCCACCCCATAATCACCCACCTTGTATCTGCTTTTGAAATTGCGATGAGCCAATACCCCTTTAAGTCCGGATAAGGTAACTATGGCGAAACCCGTCCGCATGTTGTCCTCTCTTATCTCCTCGGTGTAAAATCCACCTGCGGGGAGTTTCAATTTCTCGATTAGCTTTTTTATAATGGTGGTCTTACCCACCCCCGGATGCCCGGTCAAAAGATAATTCATTTAAAAATCCCTCCAACCCCCTTAGAGTTGTCTATAATAAATTATAAACGGAAGGACAACTGTCAAACAAAATTTTCATAAACTCTATTGCTTTGTAAATTAAATAACATTGTATCTTCGTCCCGCAAAGTGAGCGACACATTTTGGGTTTCGTTTTAAAAGGTTGAGGTTAGGTATCGTCTAAAAAGTCCTCGTCAGTCGTTTGTTCGTATGAATGCATACACATCGTCTAAAATCCGCTAGACGAAACCGACCCACGCTCCACGATACGTGACCGACTTGTAGTGAGCTTGTCGAACTAACCCCAAACCGACAACAATAAACGTAGAAACTCGTATGAGTGCATACGCATCTTATTTTAAAGAAGCTTTTTCCAGATAGGCCTCTCCCTTTGGTCATTTTATACTATCTTAAAAGCAGCATTTTCTTGGTAAGAATCTGATCCCTTACTCTAAGCTGATAAAAATATATGCCGCTTGTCGCCTCTTTTCCCTGGTCATCTTTTCCATCCCAGATAACTTCGTAGCTTCCCGCCCTTTCCGGCTCATCCACCAAAGTTCTCACCTTCTGCCCCAGAATATTATATATTGTTAGGGTGGTGTGGAGGGGACTATGAACCATGAACTGTGAACCATGAACGGTGAAGGGGATTTTGGTGGAGGGGTTAAAGGGATTAGGATAATTTTGATAAAGGGCAAACTTTTCAGGCAAATTTCTTTCTTCTTCCTCGTCTTCAACATCGGTCTCTTTGAAATTGACCGTGTTGAAGAAGATGTCAAATCCATGTTCAGGTATGCGATTATCCATCCAGACCGAATAGAGAAAATTGTCCCATAAATCGATGTCCGGAAAAATTTGCAAGGCTTGACCGGTATCGGTGTTCACTAAATGATTTAAGCCCTGAGGTGAACCATTCAAATAGGTCCGGAAGTAAATGTCTGATCCCTCCCGGCGATAATCGGTCCAGGCAATTACAAAATAACCGTTATCGGTTACCTTAACCTGTGGATTTTGTGGAGAGCTGGAGGGATTATCGACCACCACAATATTGCCGGCAATCGGAGTAGCTGAATTATCATATCGCTGGGCAAAGATTTTTTCTGACTCCACCCAGACTACCACGAACTCTCCTCGTTTGTTTAGGTCCAAATCGGGCTCGCTTTGAGTTGGATTTGGATTGTCACTATGTAGCGGGAAATTGCCTCCGATTTTAACTCCATTATAATTGTATCTTTGCAGATATACCTGCTCCTGACCAGCTCTTTTATCCTTCCAGGCTACTATGAAGTTTCCCAAACTATCCAAGCTCACCTTTGGACCGGGGTCATCAACCTCTGGATCGTCATCGTTTACTTTAAAGCAGGTGTCTTTTGGTTGACCGTTTGATCCAAAGAGTCGTCCATAGATGTTCTTAACGTTTCCTGCAATGGCCGACCACACCACAACGAAATCACCGGATCTTGACATATTGCAAGAAGGGCTATTATGCAAGTCAGTTCCGCTATCAGCATTCACCTTAAAATTCGCTCCCACGAGATTAGCTAACTGATTGAAGAGTTGACCGTATATGTCCAATCCATCGCGTTCATCCTGCCATACAATCACAAAATTCCCGGATTCATCACAAGCCATGTCGGGCAATGTGGCGTTATAAATATAACCTAAACTATCGTTGACTCTGAAATCATCTTTTAAAGGGTCTCCATTGGAGTCTAATCTTTTCAGATAAATATCAGAATTGCTATTTCTGAAATCCTCCCAAACCACTATAAAACCACCGTCCGATTTAGTTTTTATCCTTGGAGACATCTGATTGGCGCCTGAGGGGTCATCATTTACGGGAAAATCCTCCTCCTGTTGGGGAAATCCATCCGATCTGACCGTTTGAGCATAGATATCGTAGTTTAAATTTCGTCTGTCCATCCAACACACTACAAAAGCACCGGAGGGGTTAGTGGACAAAGTTGGATTATGACGTTCACCGGTTGCTTCTGGATCGCTTATTCTGAGCCTCGATCCTGAAGCTTGCCCCAAGCTATCAAAACTTTGTGCGTATATGGTGGGAAAAGATGGAGTATAATCTGCCCAGGCAATCATATATCTACCGGTGGTGTCCGAATCGACCCAAGGGTTTTCACGTGGGTAAGAGGTCATAGCGGGATCAACCCTAAAAACAGAAGTTTCAGGCGTCCCACTTGAAGAAAAAAACCTGGCAAATATGTTTTCGATGCCACTTCTTAAATCCACCCAGCTGACCATGAAACGATCATTTTTCCCCAAACTTACGCGGGGACTATATTGATCTTCATTGAGGGAATCTGAATTCGCCTTTATGTTAATGCCCAGTTTATTCCCAGCAGAGCCATATCTTTGGGCGTAGATATCGGAAGTTGTGTCGCGAAAATCCTCCCACACGATCACAAAGTTTCCACTTTGCCCGATCGAAACCGAAGGGGATAAATGGAGCATTATACCTGAATCCTCGTTTACCTTAAAGCTTGCTCCCAGAGGATTTGCTTGAGGGTCAAATCGCTGGGCAAATATGTTATTTCCTGATCTGGTGTCCACCCACGCCACCAGAAATCCGCCATCCGGTCCACAAGACAAGGATGGAGCCGTGGAGGGGATTCCCGCATCGTTTACCTGGAAAACATCCCCCCGGGGCGAAAGGTCCGCACCGAATCTTCTTCCATAAATATCAAAATCCTCCTCATCCACCCAGATCACCACAAAAGCAGTATCTTCTATGGTTGCCACACAAGGCAAAAGTTGATTCTTGGGAAAATTTTCCTCACTCACCTCGAAATTGTTCCCTGCCGGTGCTCCATAAAAATTCATTTTTTGGGCAAAAATGTCGATATCTCCATTTCTTTCATCTTCCCAAACTGCAACAAAATTTCTGTCA
>JALHUP010000245.1 GCA_022866585.1 Candidatus Zixiibacteriota bacterium
ACTGATACCACAGGTATAATAATTTCCTTTTTTGCTTTAAAAGACGAAGCTACCACTTTGTCCATCTTTTTTAAGACTTTAGGCGGAAAATAAACCTCGCCGCACTGTGAACAAACTTCAGCCTCTACATCCTCAAATAAGATTATTTTCTCCCCCCAGGAATGCAAGTGGCTGATTTTTTTCGGAATTAGTTTTCCTTTGCAAAAGTAACATTTTTTCATTTATTACTCCCTTCTTTTGCGATAATCTGTCCAAAGGTTAGGATCCGGTCGATACACGGTTATGATAACTAAAAAACCTTCTTCCTGAATTCCACAAACCACATGAATTGGTTTCTGCTCTTGAGTAAAGCCCAAGATCAAACAGCTTTCGCCCCGTGGATCATTTGGATATTTCTCGATAATCTCACATGGGTGAGACAACAAAGCTTGTTCGATTTCTCTAATAGTGATTTTATCAGCCTCACGTTCCTTTTCCGCATGTTGGGTTAAACGGTACCTTTCCTCTCTAATTAAGCTTTTGATATATTTTAAATTCAATTTGTCCACTATATCTTTAGTTTACTACGGCAATGAACTTTGTCAACTAATTCTTTGATTGATGTTGCGTCCCGCCTTTGGGGGGGATTGCCCCGCAACGATTGGTTCGAGGTGGAGCACTTCGAATTAACAGCATAAAAACATGTAGCGGAAGGCTTCAGCCTTCCATTATGAGTTACCCTGAATTGCTAAGCATTAAAGAAACTATCTTTTTATCGACTCTTTTTCTTCGAGAACTTTTAGTTCCCTTGATTTTCGATATTTCAATGCCGCCTTCACCAAGTCCCTGAAAAGCGGATGCGCTTTGGTTGGGCGGGATTTCAGCTCCGGATGAAACTGCACCGCCACAAACCAGGGATGACCAGAAAGCTCAATTATCTCCACTAACCTCCGATCTGGAGAAAGCCCGGCTAACTTAAGCCCCGCTCTGGTCAAAATCTCCCTGAATTGATTGTTGAACTCATATCTATGTCTGTGCCTTTCACTGGTTTCTCTTTCTCCATAGGCTTTTAAGGAAAGACTATCCTTTTCCAGAATACAAGGATAAGCCCCCAGCCGCATGGTGCCACCTAAGTCGGTGATCTTTTCCTGATCCGGCATAAGATGAATTACTGGATATTTGGTTTCAGGATCGAACTCAAAGCTGTTAGCTTTCTCCAATTTGCACACATTCCGAGCAAATTCGATCACCGCACACTGCATGCCCAGGCATATCCCCAAATACGGGATTTGACTTTCCCGCACATATTTCACCGCCTCGATTTTCCCCTCAATTCCCCTTTCGCCGAAGCCACCTGGAATTAATATTCCATCCACATCGCCCAAATTCAAGTCTGCAGTCTTCAGGGTCACCTCTTCTGCGTTGATCCATTTTAACTCCACCCGGCAGTCATTCTCCACCCCGGCATGGACAAAGGCTTCGATTATGCTTTTGTAAGCATCTTTCAGATGGGTATATTTTCCGCAGATGCCGATTTTGACCCTGCCTTTCGGATTCTTTATCTTTTCCACCATGTTCACCCAATCATCCAGATTAAGCTCCCCGCATTTCAGATCAAGATGTTTGATGATTAAATCATCCAGATTTTCTTTGTGAAAAAGGATTGGCACCTCATATATGCAATCCACGTCAATGGCTTGGATCACCGCTTCACTCGGCACGTTGCAGAAGAGTCCGATCTTTTCCTTTATCTGACGGGATAGCGGCTGGGCGGTTCGACACAAAAGGATGTTGGGCTGAATTCCGATCCCTCTTAATTCTTTCACGCTGTGTTGGGTGGGCTTAGTCTTCACCTCCCCGGCGGACTCAATAAAGGGAACCAGAGTAAGGTGGATGAAAAGGGTGTTTTGGGGACCGCATTCCAATCCCATCTGTCTTATGGCTTCCAAGAAAGGCAGACTTTCAATATCCCCTACTGTTCCTCCGATCTCAGTGATCACCACATCTATCTCCCCATTTTTCTGACTCACCTTCTTTATCCTATCCTTGATCTCGTTGGTGATGTGGGGGATGACTTGCACCGTGGAACCTAAGTAATCTCCCCTCCTTTCACGGGAGATGACCGCATCGTAGATTTGACCGGAGGTGAGATTATTATCCCTGGTTAGATTCTCGTCGATGAATCTCTCGTAGTGTCCTAAATCCAGATCGGTCTCGGCTCCATCATCCAATACAAAGACCTCCCCATGCTGAAAAGGATTCATAGTTCCCGGATCAACGTTGATATAGGGATCAAATTTCTGCAGATTAACCTTAAGTCCTCTCTTTTTCAACAAAAGTCCAATGGAGGCGGAGGCAATCCCCTTCCCTAAAGAGGAAACCACCCCTCCGGTTACAAATATATATTTTACATTCTTCTCTTTTTTGTTCACCTTGATTTCCCTTCCATTGTAAGGTTTGAAGGTTTGCAAGTTTACAAATTAACCTTCTGACTTTTTAACCTTCTAACCTTCTAACTTGAGAATTCCCTCTTTCGTCCTTTCAATTTTATCAAATCAGACCGCGAATCTATGGCAAAAGATTGATATCTTGTAACACAAACTTTAATTCTATACCCATTTTCCAATGCCCTTAGCTGTTCCAATTTCTCGTACTTCTCTAAAGGCGTCTCTCTCCACGAGGCAAACTTCAAAAGAAAATCCTTTCTGAAAGCATATATTCCTATGTGCTCATAATAGGGCGACCTTCTTAAATTGATTTGATTAGAACTTCTGAAATGAGCAGTAGGGTGCGGGTCTCGGAGGTAAGGTATGGGAAAACGGGAAAAGTAGAGGGCAAAGCCTTTCTGATCCAAAACCACCTTGACCACGTTGGGATTTTTCAGTTTTTGAGGATCCTCAATCTTTATGGCTAAGGTTCCCATCCAGAGGTTTCTTTCCCCAAACATCGAGGTGACCAAATCATCTATCATCTTGGGATTAAGAAACGGCTGATCGCACTGAATATTCAACACTAAATCGTAGTTCAAATTTCTGACCACTTCTGCCACCCTATCGGTTCCGGTAGGATGCCTTCTTAGACTTAGGTAAGCCTCTCCCCCAAACCCGTAGACCACATCTGAGATGCGGGCAGAATCTGTGGCTACGATCACCCGATCCAGAAAGCTCGATTTCTTGGCAGACTCATATACCCTTTGGACCAAAGGCTTCCCCTCGATTTGGATCAAAGGTTTTCCGGGGAGTCTCTTGGAGCTATATCTGGCTGGGATAATCCCGATGATTTTTGGTTTCGTCATTTCCAGTTCCGGGAAAACGATTCTTAATTAATTTGCATTTTACAAAATTGTATATTCTTTGTCAACAAAAAAATGCTAAC
>JALHUP010000246.1 GCA_022866585.1 Candidatus Zixiibacteriota bacterium
AAAGGGGGAGATACTCGAGATGTAGATGAATTGGAGGAGAAGATAAGATTGGAGATAGAAAGAAAACCACCCTTCGGCTTAAAAGATTTGGAAGTTAACGGAAACGACATTATGAGCAAATTCAATCTGCAACCTTCACCTTTGGTCGGTCAGATTTTGAACCATCTTTTAGAGTTGGTTTTAGATGATCCGGATTTAAACAAAAAGGAAAAGCTTTTAGAGGGGGCGGAATTTTTTTTGAAAAATATGCCTTTGCTATCGACAAATAGTAAGTAATTGAAACCACGCCCCGCCTTTGGCGGGGCTACTCCGGAGTAGCAGAGCTTGTTGAATCGAAGCGGAGATCCCGCTCTGCGGGGCTCTGCGTTATACAAAGCTAAACTAAAAGGAGTAAAGATGAAAATTCATGAATATCAAGCCAAACAGATTTTTGCTAAATATGGCATCCCCCTTCCTCAAGGTGAGGTCGCTTCTACTCCGGAGGAAGCCAAAAAGATAGCGGAAAAGATTGGTAAACCAGTAATGGTAAAAGCCCAGGTCCATGTGGGAGGGAGGGGTAAAGCGGGAGGCATAAAGAAAGCGGAAAACCCAGATGAGACTTTCGACGTGGCCAGCCAAATCCTGGGAATGGAAATCAAGGGGTTGGTAGTAAAAAAGGTCTTGGTGACCGAATGTAAGGGGATTGCCAGTGAAGCTTATATAGGAGTGATCGTTGACAGGAAAAGTAAAAAGCCGGTGATCATGGTCTCGGCGGCGGGTGGCATTGACATCGAGGAGGTGGCAAAGGAGACTCCAGAAAAGATTCACAAATTAGAGGTGGAACCCCTTTTAGGGCTCCAATCATTTCAAGCGCGAAATCTGGCTTATAAACTATATTCCGATACAAAAATTGCCAATCAAACCTCTCCGGTTATCTTAAAACTTTATCGGGCTTTTCGCGAAAATGATTGTTCCTTGGCTGAGATAAACCCATTCATCACCACGCCGGAAGGAGAGGTCTGGGCTTTGGACGCTAAGATAAACATCGATGACAGTGGACTAGCAAGGCATCCGGAGATAGAGACAATGAGGGACTTGGATGCGGAGGAAAAAGCTGAGGTGGAAGCCAGACAGAAAGACCTTTCCTTTGTGAAACTGAGTGGGAACATAGGATGCATTGTGAACGGAGCGGGATTAGCCATGGCAACGATGGATCTGGTCAAGCGTTTCGGAGCGGAGCCGGCTAATTTTCTGGACATCGGGGGAAGTTCCAAACCGGAGAAGGTGGTCAACGCCATGAACATCATCTTGAGAGACCCCAACGTGAAAGCTATTCTGTTTAACATCTTCGGTGGGATCACCCGTTGTGATGACGTTGCCAATGGAATAGTATATGCGATCAAACAGTTAAAGCCCAAAGTCCCCATTGTGGTGAGGTTGACCGGAACCAACGAGGACAAAGCCAGAAAGATCTTAGAGGAGATTAATTTGACGGCCACCTCTTCCATGGAAGAGGTGGTCAAAAAAGCCATCGAGCTTTCAGGAACTACTCAACTGAATATGTTGGATGGGTAATTTCACCTTTTAAAGACGGAGGTTTTCAGATGACAACTTTAAAGACTAAGAACAAAATAGTCTCCTCAATAATAAACGAAGGGTTGAACCTTAAGAAGATGGCACTCACTCATAGCTTGAGAAATTATCAATCCGAATTGGAGGCTTTTGAAAAAAAGTACAAGATGAAAAGCAAAATATTTGTAAAAAAATTTGAAAACGGCATTTTAGGAGACGAAGCCTCATGGTTTGAATGGTTGTTTATATATAGAGCTATGCAAAAAACAGAGGAAAAGTTGAAGCTTCTTAAAACTATCAAGCTATGATCCAAAAATATTTTTACGAAGTAAAAGAATGGATTTATCAGCATAGGTCTTTAGTGCTTCACGATGAATTAGACTTTAGAGTGGATGAGGAGCTGGATATTGGACTGATCAAAGGTAAAATCAGTTTTGTGGATGGTTCAAGTTTGTATATTAGTGAAAGCTTAAATCTGGAAAAGCCCAGCTACAGATTTCATTTTATGGATGCACAGACCAGAGCTTTCAAGCGTTGGGATTCATCTCCCCATTTCAAAAAAATCAAAACTTTTCCTTATCATTTTCATGATGGAGAAAAAATAAAACCCTCAAAGCCCAAGACTTCCTTAGAAATTTTAGAATTAGTGAAAAGAATTGTTCTTGATAATATCAGCAAACTTTAATTCTTCAAAGAAAGGGATATTTGATGAGTATACTGATTGACAAAAAAACTAAGGTGGTGGTTCAAGGAATCACCGGAAGGGATGGGGCTTTCCATACCAAGCAGATGCTGGAGTATGGAACAAAGATTGTGGCTGGGGTGACACCCGGCAAAGGTGGGGAAAAAGTCGAAGGCGTTCCGGTCTTCAATTCAGTCAAGGAAGCGGCCCAGGCAACTGGGGCAAATACCTCCGTGATCTATGTCCCTTCAAAATTTGCCGTAGATGCCATCTATGAAGCCGCAGATGCGGGAGTGGATTTGGTGGTTTGCGTCAGTGAAGGCATACCGGCTATGGATATGCTTCAAGTATATAATTATCTGAAGACCACCAAGACCAGATTGGTGGGACCCAACACCCCGGGATTGATCACTCCCGGTGTGACCAAAGTCGGGATCATGCCCGGACAAATTCATACGAAAGGAAATGTTGGTGTGGTCTCCCGCAGTGGAACTTTGACTTATGAGGTGGTTTATCATCTTACTTTAAATGGCATCGGACAGTCCACCTGTCTTGGCATAGGCGGGGATCAGATCGTGGGCACAGGCTTTCTTGATGTCCTGGATCTTTTTGAGAAAGATCCCCAAACCAAGGCGGTGGTCTTGATTGGTGAGATCGGAGGAACCGATGAGGAGGAGGCGGCATTATTCATAAAGAAAAATATGACCAAGCCGGTGGTGGCATTTGTGGCCGGTAGAACCGCTCCTCCCGGAAAGAGGATGGGACATGCGGGAGCCATAATTGCCGGAGGAAGCGGAACTGCGGCAGAGAAAATCGCCGCTTTTGAAAAAGCTAAAATCAAAGTGGCTGAAAGTCCGGCAGAGGTGGCAACTTTAGTAAAAGCGGAACTGGAAAAACTAAAAGCTAAAAAGAAACCGAAAAAGAAAGCCCCGGCCAAAAAAGTTAAAGAGAAGAAGGTAAAACCCTTTAAGAAAAAAATTAGAAAGAGAACTCGATAACCAAGAATTCAAACGAAGTATCCTGCTCCGTTGAACAGCGGTTAATTACACCTTTGAGGTTGAGTCAGCTATTCTGTTGAGGTGTCAAAACTGGGTTCTGACACCTCGGCATGAAGTTCTCTTGACAAAAACCACTAAAGGTGGGATAGCTCCCCAAAATAGGTATTCCATGAACATATCACAAAAAATTGAAATACCTGAGCAAAAAGCAAAGATACAACTTTTTCAAAAAGAGACTTTTGTAATTGTCGGACTATTTTTATTGGCTTTTGTTATCAGGCTGATCTATTTGAATCAGATAAAATCAAACCCCTACTTCGATACTCCCCAAAGAGACCCATTGTGGCACCATAACTGGGCTAAAGAGATTGCCGGGGGCAATTGGATTGGCAATGAGGTGTTTTTCCGGGCTCCACTTTATCCTTATTTTCGTGGGATATTATATGTTATCTTTGGTGAAAGCTTCTATGTGGCGAGCCTAATTCAAATTCTTATAGGCTCCCTAAGTTGTGTTTTAATCTATTTGCTTGCCAAAAAGCTGTTCAATCGGACCATTGGTATCATTGGTTCAATTATAGCCTGTTTCTATGCTCCCTTCATCCATTTTGATGCCGAATTGGAGCTCCCGGTATTGGAAGTATTCCTTGATTTACTTATGGTTTTACTTTTGTTGAGTGCCGGGACAAAACTCAAAAAAAGATGGTGGGTTCTATCAGGCATTGTCTTGGGTTTGTCCGCCATTACTCGACCCAACGTTCTGGTATTCGTTCCTTTTGTTTTGCTATGGATCTCCCTAAGATTATGGAAAGAAAATAAGAACAAGATCATGGTTTCGAGCCTCTTCTTCCTGTTGGGAAGCATCTTGATTATCTCTCCCTTAACTATCAGAAATTGGGTGGTGGGAAAGGATTTTGTCCTGATCTCCTCGCAGGGAGGGATAAATTTCTTTATAGGGAACAACATAGAATCGGACGGGAAAACCGCAGCCGCCGCCCCTGGAATGCTTCCCTACGAGGGATATAAAGATAATATTTGGTTGACTTCTATCAAACTGGCAGAAAGAAGCTTAGGGAGAAAGTTAAAACCATCCGAAATATCTAATTTTTGGTTCAAACAAGGTTTTAGTTTCATTAAAACACAGCCTTTAGAATACTTGCAACTTTTGGGCAAGAAGTTGTACTTCTTCTGGAATTCGTATGAGATCGAAAGCAATCAGGATCTTTATTTTTTCTCAAGATGGTCCTCTCTTTTGAGGTTGCTTCTATGGGACTGGATTTTGCGCATCCCTTTTGGGATCATTGGACCCCTCTCCATCCTGGGAATGATTTTGAATGCTAAGTTTTGGAAGAAATATTTTCTGTTGTATGCCTTTATTTTCGGTTACATGCTCTCAGTAATTTCCTTTTTTGTGGCCTCTCGGTTTCGTCTCCCGGTTATTCCCCTCTTGATAATCTTTGCCTCGTATTCAATCTATTGGTTAGTGGAAAAGATTAAAAACAAACGGACTCGCCCCTTGTTTGTTTCACTTTCTGTTTTAATCCCCTTACTCTTGATCGCCAACTCCAATCTCTTTGAGGTCAACAAGCCTAACCTCTCTGTTACCTATAATACGCTAGGCATAGCTTACGCCCAAAAGGGATGGTATGACTCAGCCATCTCTATTTTTCAAGAGAGCATAAAGGCAAATCCCAATTCGGCACTGCCTCACCTATACTTAGGACATGTTAATTATCAGAAAGGATATTGGGATGAGGCCATAAAGGAATATAAGGAGGCGATAGATCTTGATTCCACCATGGCCATTGCCTACAGTGATTTAGGATATCTATATGATCAGATGAATAACGATGAGGAAGCTTTTCTGGTGTATAGAAAAGCAGTGGAAATAGATTCGACTCAGGTTAGGGCTTTAGTCAATTTAGCATTTCTTTTTGAGAAGAAAGGATTATATGAACAAGCGGTGAGCCAATACCAAAAAGCATTAGTATTTGAGCCTGAAGTCGCCAGCATTCATAATGATTTGGGTAATGCCTATATCAAATTAAATTTAAAAGACAAGGGGGTGGTTGAGTTTAAGAAGGCATTGGAATTAGATCCAAATTATGTTTATGCCCACGTCAATTTAGGGAATATCTATTTTGAAGAAAGTAAGTATCAAATGGCAATTACTCAATATAATACCGCCATAAAATTCGATCCCAAGATGATAAAGGCATATTACAATTTAGCTATCGCTTACCTGAAAACCAACCAGCCTTACAAAGCAATAAAAGTGTTGAAAGACGGCCTAAAAATAAACCCTGATGCAGGAGAACTTAAAAAACTTCTCGAAAAATTGTCCGCAGAATCCTGACGAGTTGCGGACTGGCAAATACCTGCAGGACAAAGGAAATTGAATCCACCGGAGTAAAAGGCTTACGCTTTAACTTCCGAGTAAAGTCTTTTGCTTCGGAATTCTTCCACCTTTTGCGGAATCTTAAGATTATTCCCGAAGCATCAAAAGTTAATCCCTGCTTGCCGTTGGTCTTTTCCCGCCTGTGGCGGGATACTTGTGATTGACCAACGGCAGGGTTGGAAGGCAAGACAGCTCACCAAAAGATTCGGTTTGGTGCACAAATCATGGAGACCCGTCTGGAACAAAACACTGAAATGGCTATACAAAAGGCAAAGATACGACTTTTCCAAAAAGAGACTTTTTTACTTGTCGGACTATTTTTATTGGCTTTTGCTATCAGACTGATATATTTGAATCAGATAAAATCAAATCCTTACTTCGATACCCCACAAATGGACGAGCTGTGGCATCATAATTGGGCTAAAGAGATTGCCGGAGGCGATTGGATCGGCAAGGAGGTATTTCCCAAGCTCCCCTTTATCCTTATTTTGTGGGAACATTATGTGCTCTTTTGGGGGAGAGCTTTTATCTTCCCCGGCTGATTACTTAAAAGTCGCGGCTTTCGGTAAAGATCTTCTTGACCAAAAAATTTACATTGTTGCAAAAATTATTCCAAAGGATATTTCGATTCCCAAAAAACATTGGGATGAGGATATATTTGTCTATGATCTCAACACAAATAAGATAGAGAGAATCCCGAGAGATACGCAACTGCTTGACCAATGCAGAAAAATAATCTGGAGATAGACCCCAATTATAATGTTCGTAAAAACTGTTGCCAAGATTCTTGATAGGATAGAAATTCTCCCTTCTTGTTGGCAACTGACGCCCGCGTCATACTATTTTCCTTAATTGTCAAGGATTCCTCCTGATCCCGCCAAGGGCGGGAGAAGGACAAGGTGTCCGTGACGAACGGGAGATCAATTTTCCCAACGGATTAAACAGATGAAAATCCGTTTAATCCGCTCCATCCGTTGACCAAACCTCTTTTTAATTCTTTCTAAAAAAATCCTTTACAAATCTGATTCAAAATTATATAATATGTCCAACTTTTGATAAAGAGAGGAGAATGCCCGAGGTCAGTTAGTCATAGGAATGAAATTCAATTTTATCCCCTCTCCTTTTTAAGGAGAGGGTGAGGTCAGCGAAATTATACTACCATCTGTATTGGTGAAATATGAACAAGAATCTCTATTTAGGCATTGATGTTGGCTCGGTGAGCGTGAAGGTGGTCCTTCTATCCCAGGAAGGCGAAATCCTTAAAAGCTATTATCGAAGATCGAAAGGACAACCTCTTCTTACCACAAAAACCATACTGGAAGAACTCTTCGGTGAAGTTGATCCAAGAGAGATCAAATCGGCAGCCACTACCGGAACAGGGGGAAAGCTCTTAGCCTCCATCTTAGGAGGAAGCTTCATAAACGAGGTGATCGCTTGTATCAAAGCCACTGGATTTTTATGTCCGGAGGTGCGAACGGTAATAGAGATGGGAGGAGAAGATTCAAAGCTCGTTCTTCTACGTTATGATGAAATCTCTAAAAGCTCAGTTTTAGAAGATTTCTCTATGAATACCATGTGTGCGGCTGGGACCGGATCGTTTTTGGATCAGCAGGCAAATAGGTTGAAAATATCCATCGAAGATGAATTCGGCAGGCTAGCCTTAAAGTCCAAGAATCCTCCTCGAATTGCAGGGAGATGCAGCGTCTTCGCCAAGTCGGATATGATCCATCTTCAGCAGATTGCCACCCCGGATTATGATATAGTGGCTGGTTTATGCTTTGCCATGGCCAGAAATTTTAAAAGCGGTCTGGCTAAGGGGAAAAAGATAGAAAAACCTATCTCTTTTGTGGGCGGCGTGGCTTCCAATCTGGGAATGAGAAGAGCATTTGAAAGCGTGTTTGAATTGGCAGAAGGGGAGTTGGTAGTTCCTGAGTTTCATAAGGAGATGGGAGCAATCGGAGCCGCTTTATCTATCATAGGAGTTGTAAAAGAAGAGACCAAATTTGCCGGGATAGATAATTTGAATCAATATTTCTCATCTCAGAAAAAGGAGCATAAAGGCAAAGAACCCTTGATCTTTGATTTCCCAGAAAACAAATATTATGAAGTAACCAGAAGCCATAAAGTTCCTGAGGCACATAAAATCGATGCCTTCTTGGGAATAGACGTAGGCTCGCTTTCCACTAATGTGGTGGCTATTGACAAAGACAAGAATGTGCTCGCCCGCTCTTATCTGATGACCGAAGGAAGACCCATCGAGGCGGTGAGACGTGGGTTAAAAGAGGTAGGGAATCTGATCAAAGATAAGGTAAACATTTTAGGGGTAGGAACTACTGGTTCGGGAAGATATTTAACCGGAGATTTTGTGGGAGCAGACGTGGTGCACAATGAGATCACGGCTCAAGCCATAGCCGCGGTGAATATCGATCCCCATGTGGACACCATCTTCGAGATCGGTGGACAGGATTCCAAATATGTCAGCTTGGAAGACGGAGCAGTGGTAGATTTCGAGATGAATAAGGTATGCGCCGCAGGAACAGGCTCGTTTTTACAAGAGCAGGCGGAAAAACTAAATATAAATATAGAAGAGGAATTCGGAGAGTTAGCTTTGAAATCAAAATGTCCGGTCAACTGTGGAGAAAGATGCACGGTCTTCATGGAATCGGATTTGGTGGCACATCAGCAGTCTGGAGTCCCCAAGGAAGACTTGGTGGCAGGATTGGCTTACTCCATCGTATACAATTATCTCAACAAAGTGGTGCAAGATAAAAGAGTGGGAAATAACATCTTTTTCCAGGGCGGAGTGGCATGGAACAAAGCCGTGGTGGCGGCTTTTGAAAAGGTGACCGGAAAAAGGATCACCGTTCCGCCTCATCACGACGTCACCGGAGCCATCGGCGCCGCCATCTTAGCCATGGAGAACTACGATGGGTTCATCCTGAAGATTCATCCTGAAGGACAGAAAAGCAATTTCAAGGGATTCGACCTCTCCGAAAGAGGGTATACCATAAACACCTTCGAATGTAAAGATTGTGCCAACCATTGTGAAATAAAAGAAGTTCGGGTGGAAGGGGAGTTGCCTTTATACTATGGAAGCAGATGCGAAAAATACGATACCCAAAGAAAGCAAAGAGAGTCCAAACTCCCTGATCTTTTTAAAGAAAGAGAAAGAATCCTTTTCAATATTCATAAAGAGTTTGTATCGAAAGAAGAAAAAATAAAAGAGAAAAAAAGGATCGGTATTCCTCGCGTTTTATTTTTCTATGAGTTTTTCCCCTATTGGGCTGCTTTTTTCGAACATCTGGGATTTGAAGTCGTGCTTTCAGATAAAACCAACAAGGAGATCATCCGCGAAGGGGTAGAGCAAGTTTTGTCTGAAACCTGCTTTCCGGTCAAAGTTGCGCACGGACATATCTTAAATCTTTTGAAAAAGAAGGTCGACTATATTTTCCTTCCCAGCTTGATCAATATGAAAAAAGAGGACGACTCCCAAAAGGAAACTTATGCCTGTCCATACGTTCAGGCTCTTCCCTATATGATTAAATCCGCCATAGATATCAAGCATCAAGACGCCAAGATGCTCACCTTTCCCATTCATTTTAAGCTGGACCAAACTATTCTCTTAAAAAAACTTTACCAACTGGGAAAGGAGTTGAAGAGGCAAAAAAGTAAGATCAGAGCCGCCCTCCTAAAAGCCGAATCCTGCCAGGAGGAATTTTACAAAAGGCTTCAGGATAAAGGGAAGGAAATCTTAGATAGTCTGAAGGAAGATCAAAAGGTTTTAGTCATAGTGGGGCGACCTTACAACACCTGTGATCTGGATCTCAGCTTAAATCTTCCTAAAAAGCTAAGAGATTTGGGGATATTGGCTCTCCCTATGGATTTCTTGATGGGCGGAGCCAAAATTGATAAGGATCATCTGCCTAACATGTATTGGAAATCTGGGCAGAAGATTTTAGTAGCCTCTGAGATCATCAAAAAGCATCCTAATCTCTTCGGCCTATATGTCTCCAATTTTGGGTGTGGCCCGGATTCTTTCATCACCCATTTCTTCAAGAGAAATTTGAATGGGAAGCCCTATCTTCTAATAGAGCTGGATGAACATTCTGCCGATGCGGGAGTGATCACTCGTTGTGAGGCTTTCTTAGATAGCCTGAAAAAATACGATGAAACAAAACGTGAACCCAAAAGAGAAGCTCCAATACTAATAGGTGTTAAGCGTCCCCTCGAGGACCATAGAGTTTTGTATATTCCCTATATGTGCGATCACGCCTTCGCTTTTCAGTCGGCTTTACGTGCCTCTGGCAGAGAGGCTGATGTCCTGGACGAATCGGATGAGGAGACCTTGATCTGGGGAAGGAAATTCACCTCAGGCAAGGAGTGCTATCCTTGCATTCTGACCACCGGAGACCTAATCAAGTTTTTGAAAAAACCGGGTTTGGATAAAAACAAGGTAGCCTTCTTTATGCCCAAGGCCAATGGACCCTGCCGCTTCGGACAATACCACAATCTGCATCGAATGATATTAGACGACTTTGGTTATTCGGACATACCCATCGTTTCCCCGGATTCCGAAGATTCCTATTCCTCCATTCCAAACTTGGACGGCAATTTTAGAAAGCTGGCTTGGAGAGGAATGGTGGCAGCAGACCTTTTAATAAAACTTGCCCGGCAGACCCGACCCTATGAAAAGAATAAAGGAGAAACTGATCGGCTTTACCGAGTGTGTTTGGAGCAGTTAGCCAGAACCATAGCCTGCAAAGGAGATATAGAGGAGACCATCACCTGGGCAAAGAACCTCTTTCTAAAAATCGAAAGATGCTCAGAGGAAAGAAAGCCAATCATAGGAGTAGTCGGTGAGATTTACATAAGATTGAACAGGTTCTCCAACAATGACGTGGTGAGAAAGATTGAAGCCTTAGGAGGGGAGGCTTGGGTGGCACCCATGAGCGAATGGATCTGCTATACCACCTGTATGTACAAAAGAGATAGTCTGATGCAGAGAAAGCCCAAAGAATATTTGAAAGGATGGCTGACCGATTGGGTGCAGAACAGGAAAGAACATCGGTTGGAGAAGAGACTGGAAGGATCAATTCTGGGCTGTCACGAGCCTAAGGTAGAGGATGTTTTGGATCTTGCCAGCCCTTACCTGCATGAGTCCTTTGGAGGCGAAGCCATACTTTCGGTGGGAAAATCCATAGATTATATAAAGCAAGGTCTTTGTGGAATCATCAACGCCATGCCCTTCACCTGTATGCCCGGAACCATCGTCACTGCCCTCTCCAAGAGAGTGAGAGAGGATTTTGGAAACTTCCCCTGGCTGAACATAGCTTACGAAGGATTGGAGGACGCCAACGAGATCACCCGCCTGGAAGCCTTCATGCACCAAGCCCGCGAATTCCAAAAGAAAAGAAGAGAGAAAAAGGAGTAGCGACACTTGTGTCGCATCCTTCCGCATAAAACCTCACCCCCTTTAGTTCCCCCTCTCCATAAATATGGAGAGGGGGAGAGGTAGCTTACCAATACAGGAAGGTTCAGATGAAATACTCAATTATTATAGAAAGGGGCAGAGAATCAGAATATGTCGCCTTCTGCCCCACCTTGAGAGGATGTGTTTCTCAAGGAGTCACCAAAAGAGAGGCGATACAAAATCTGAAAAAGGCAATCCAGGACTATATTGCCTGTTTGATGGAGGATGGTCTCGTGATTCATCGGCATTAGGAAATGCCCATACTTTTTAGCTTCGGGAATTCCTGTTACGGAAGTCTCAAAAGACGCAGAGCAATCTCTGCTACTCCGAGGGAGGGATACTAAAACGGAGTAGCGAGACTTGTCTCGCGTTAATACTCTTTGAATTAAAAATCATAAACTACGCTCGGAGAGGATTGACATGAACAAAGAATTTAATAATTTGGTTGACGAGGCTTTAGAGTTTCGCTGGAAAGATAGCCCGGTATCGGCTACCTTTTCAGGAATTCATAAGTATGATGACAAATTGGATAAAACCGATCCGGAATCTCGAAGGCAACATCTCAAAAGGACAAAAGAATACTTGAAGAGATTAGATAAATTCTCTTCTGACTCCAAAATCCATACTGAAAAAACAAGACTTTCCATAGATGAAAAGATGGATTGGAAAATGTTGAGGAATTCTCTGGAGGTGGAAATCGCATGGGAGGAAAAGTTACATTGGGTTCAAAGGTATGCCCCACAATATCCGGAAACCGCTCTCTTTGGTTCCTACATTCTCGTTTTGCGTGATTTCGCTCCCTTAAGCCAAAGAATGAAATCCGTTTTGGGAAGATTGAAACAGGTTCCTCGCTT
>JALHUP010000247.1 GCA_022866585.1 Candidatus Zixiibacteriota bacterium
ATCTTCTTTTCTTAAAGGTGTACTTTTCATACTCGCTACCTGATAATTGCAAACCCCGGTTCCAAAAAGGAATTGAGAAAAAAATGGATTTAGGTCTTCTTCGCTGATTTCATTGGCAAGCTGGATAAAATCCTCTGTTTTGGGATGTTTGAATTTATATCTTTCAAAATATGTCCTCAAAAGTTTTTTCATCTTTTCCTCACCCAAAAGATTTTCCAAAGTCTGAAGAAGAAGCGAGGCTTTATAATAGACATTCGCTTGGTAGCTTAATAAGTCCTGAAATTCCCACGAATTTTTGACGGGTATGTCGCTTTGCGGATCCAACAGATACCCGATCTTAGCCAAATCTTTATCTCCAATCTTTATCCCCAAAAGATTCACCAGATTAGCGGTTTTGCCAAATTTCTCCTCCAAGGCTTTTCTTTCCGAATAGACTGAAAATCCTTCATCCAGCCAGGCTTCCTCAAATTCGTTGGAAGCTATCATTCCATACCACCATTGATGAGCGATCTCATGAAACAGGATCAATTCATCTAATTTTATTTTATCTGTGGGCAATTCAGACGGTGAAATGGTAATAAACATGGGGTATTCCATGGCTCCGCCTCCTATGCCCATTTCAGCGTCCGCTATCACAAATTTCTTATAATGATAATTTCCAAAAGCGGAACTGTAATACTTCAAAGCAAACTCAGCCGCATCCATGATCCTTTCCACTTTTTTCTTGTGCCGGGACTTGTAGAAAAACTCCAATTCTATTCCGTCCACCATTCTTTTGGAGATAAGATAATCCGGATCTGCCACCCACACAAAATCGTGCACATCCTCCGCATGATAAACCCAGGTCTTTGTGGAATCCTGATTTATTTTTTCTTCCTGCAAATATCCGGTGGCACCCACTACATATTCCAAAGGAAGCGTAATGGAAACATCATAGGTTCCAAAATCTGCAAAGAATTCGGAATCGAAATGGTATTGATGGGCATTCCAGCGACCATCCTCCTCCAAAACTGCCATCTTGGGAAACCACTGCCCTATCATAAAATTTTTGCCCGAATAACCCATGCGAAAAAGGATTTGAGGGAGTTTCACCCCAAACTCAACTTCCAATCTGATGGTATCTTTCGGAGATAAGGACTTAGGAAGAGGTAACTTCATTATGGTCTCCTCTATGATTTTTTCTTGGGTTAAATCATCTCCTGAACTTAGGTTGATTTTCTGAATTTCGATATAACCCCTATATTCTTCCTTCTTCTTGATTCTGTCAGGAAAGAGGCTTTCTTTCATGAAGGTGGTGGTGTCACTTTGGAAGGCATTGGGATAAAGATGCAAAAAAAGAGTGTCCACACTTTTTTCAGAAGTATTTATGAAAGTTATGATCTCCTTGCCCAGGAGTTTTTTATTCTCCGTGTCCAATTTAACTTCTATGTTGTAAGAAGCAATTTGAGGGGCGTGCTCTTCGAAAGCGAAGGATGTGAAAAATGCGGGAAAGAATGAAAAGAAAAGGATTAAGATAAACTTGTTACAGAGGCTTTTTAATTTTCGGGTTGTTATGGCGCAAATGTAATTATTCTTGTGATGCAACACTTACCCCCTCTCCCTGACCCTCTCCCACAAGAGGAGAGGGAATAGCTTTGTATCAGAAATAAAGAAGTTATTATCGGATCAGACTTTCTTCACGTAATTTCTCAGAGTCCCAATATTTTCTATGAATACCTCCACCGTATCGCCCGGCTGCATAGGCCCCACTCCGGCAGGTGTTCCGGTAGAGATCACATCCCCAGGGAGCAGGGTCATAATCTGGGATACAAAGCTGACAATTTTTTCCACGCTGAATATCATCCGGTTGGTATTGGAGGATTGGCACAACTTGCCGTTCAAGTAAGATTGGATTTTTGAATTGGACACATCTATCTTGTCGACTATAAAAGGTCCCAAAGGACAGAAGCTATCAAAAGATTTAGCTCTAGTCCATTGCACGTCCTTCTTCTGAAGATTCCGGGCGGTGACATCGTTTAAACAAGTAAATCCTAAGATATGGTCTGGGACCGAAGAGGGCGTGAGATTTTTGCATCTACCTTTGATCACCACGGCCAACTCTGCCTCAAAATCCAGCCTTTCCACCCCCTCAGGATAGAAGATGGTTTCATCTGGTCCGATAACGGAAGTTGAAGGCTTCATAAAAAGAACCGGCTCCTCCGGAACTACATTAGAGGACTGGCTCTCTTTAACATGATCCAAATAATTCAGTCCCACCAAAATTATTTTGGATGGCTGGCATGGAGGCAAAAGTTTTACCTCTTCTGACTTGAAACCCTCCGGGCTGATTTGAAACTCACCAAAGATATCCCCGGTGACTGGACAAATTCGTTGGTCCACAATTCCGTAAAAAGATTTTCCATTGTGAAGGAAGCGGGCGAATTTCATGCGATTCCAAATCCTTTGCTAGTATCCTTGATCACCCCTCACCCCCCGCCTTTGGCGGGATCTCCGACTTTCCTTCTCCCCACAGGGGAGAGGGAATAGCTTCACGTCAGAAATAAATGAATTTGTGTTAGCTGCTTTTTATCTCTTCTCTTATTTTTGGGTTCATTAGGACCAAAAGATGTTCTTCCACCGAAGAAGCCAAGGATTTAGAATTATAGCCTCCCTCCAAGACCGAGACCAATCGGTTGTCGCAGCACTCAGCCGCCAGTCTGGTTGCCACCTCGGTCATCCTCTTATATCCTGCTTCAGAGAGATTAATTTCCGCCAAAGGATCATCCTGGTGGGCATCGAAACCTGCGGAGATGAAGATAAAGTCCGGACAGAATTTGGAAGCTAAAGGATAAAGTATGCTTTCGAAAGCCTCGATATACTCCACGTCGCCGCTTCCGGCAAACATTGGCAGATTGAAGGTGAACCCCTCCCCCTCCCCTTCACCGATCTCATTTTCGCTGCCGGTGCCGGGATAGAAAGGGAATTGATGAATGCTGAAATAAAGGACGGAAGGGTCGGTCCAAAAGGCGTTCTGCGTTCCGTTTCCGTGATGCACGTCCCAATCTATGATCAAAACTTTTTGGATTCCATGTTTTTTCTGCGCATACTTACAAGCCACTGCCACGTTATTGAATATGCAAAAGCCCATGGCTCTATCTTTTTCTGCATGATGTCCCGGAGGTCTTACCGCGCAGAAGGCATTTTTAATTTTTTTATCCATCACCACATCTACTGCCGCCATCACACCTCCTATGGCTAATAAGGCTATGCGATAAGATTCCGGACCCACCGAAGTATCCGGATCCAACATGGCTCCCCCCTTTTGACAGAACTTCTCCACCATCCTAACATAATGAGGATCGTGCACCATCTCTAGCCATTCAATAGATGGAAGATAAGGTTCCACCCTTTTCATCTCCGATAAAAGACCCTTATTCTCTAAATATTCTACCAGACTTAGAAGCCTCTCTTTGTTTTCAGGATGATTCAGGCCAGAGTTATGCTTCAGGTAATCCGGATGGTAGATGAAACCGGTGGGCAGGCTTTTGTTATTTTTTTTATTTTCTTTTTTCCTTCCTTCGTGCATTTTCTATACCATTCTTTTTCCCAGTTTAATGCTTCCCTGCAAATAATTAGATATTTCAGTAAGTCAGATACTTCCGAAAAGCTATATACCCAATTTATATTTCACTTAAGGATTTGTCAAACAGATAAAACAAGGAACCATGACAAAACATGTTAGAAGTCTCATATTTAAAAGCTCCATATCGTGACCAATTTTAAGTTTCCATCTTTTATCCGGATTTTCAGTCCACTATGCTTTCTCTGAAGCAGATCTTTGTTTGTCTTCATAACAACTATGGGGCTTCCTATTATGTCATAAATCCATGAACCTACGAATAAAACAAGTCCAGCTTCTAACTCGATTACCCATCCCTCGCGGGGTTCTCCGGTTATTGTTTCTATGCCGCCTACCAGACCAACGGCGATAAGACCAGTGCCGACCAATTCGCTGCCTAATAGAACAAATCCAGTGCCAATCTTGCCTGCATAAAAATGACCTGCTCCGTGAATAATTGCGCCAGGAACCAAAGCAATCCCAAAAACCATCCAGGGACTCTTTAACTTTCTTGAATCTGAGCTACTTATTTTATCAGAATCATTCCGCTGTTCAAAAAACAAAAAAACAGAATTACCATTTGGCAGTCTATTTGTCCAGCTATTTCTGAAAACGTAGCTTTGTGGTTTGTTAGTTAATGAATAAGCTCGAACTGACAAACACCCGATCAAAAGTATTGTTAATCCGATTGTCCTTCTAAATCCTTTCATTTTAGTATGTTTATTTTTCTAAACTGATTTACGGTTTGCCTCTGACTACTCCTACCGCCAGACTTTCTGCATTGAAATACTTTTTGGCTACCTCTCTTATTTGTTCTTTTGTCACTTGATTTATTTTTTGGGGATATTCCTCTATTTCTTCTATTCCTCTCCCCAAAAGCTGGGCTTTGGCGTATTGCTTGACTAAAGCGGAATTGGTTTCCAAAAGTATCTGATACATTCCGGTGATGTATCTTTTGGCGGTCGCAAGCTCATGATCGTCCACCAAGGCGGTTTTGAATTTAGAAAATTCATTCAAAAGTCCTTGTTTGGACTCTTCTTCTTTTTCAGGAGAAGTGGCGATATAGGCATAAAAAACCCCGGCATCGCCCCAGGAATCATTATTGCCATAAACGGTATAAGCCAAGCTTCTTTTCTCCCTAAGCTCATTGAAAAATCTACCTCCGCCTCCGGAAGCAATTGCTTGAAGCGCTTTGAGCGGGTAAAGATCGTTGTCTTGATATGAACAGGTAACAAAGCCCAAAACCTGAGCAGTCTGAGACTTGGCTCGATCTTCGACCATTATTTTTTCCCCTTCTTTACTTTTAACCTCAATTATTTCAGAAGGTGGAATCTCAACCTTTTTAAAATCACGAAAATTTTTATTCAGCTCTTCTTTTAATTTCTCCGAATCAAAATCACCTACTGCTACGATTAAAATATTGTTTGCACCAAAAAATCTATTATACCAATCCACCACCTCTCCCCTATTTAAGCTATTCAAAGCTTTAGACTCGCCCAGGCTGTTCAAGCCATAGGGGTGATGAGGAAAGATCGCTTGATAAAAAAGATCAATAGGATAATCTGCCATACTGTCTTTATTTTTCTTAATCTCCGCCAAAAGAATATTTTTTTCCTTTTCCAACTCCGCTTGCTCGAAGACCGGGTTTTTGACTACATCCAAAATTATGTCCAAGCCATTTGTTAGGTTTTGGGATAAAAGCTTTACCTGGTAACCAAAGTAGTCGGCATTCACCTCCAGATCAATAGATGCTCCCAACATCTCCATAAGATTGGAGATCTCAAAAGCACTTTTGCTTTCGGTCCCTTTCAAACTGGTTCTCAGGGTAAGCTGGGTTATTCCACAATTACCAAGAGATTCATATATCCGCCCTCCTTTAAAATAAATTCCCAAAGAGACCAATGGCAAAGAGTGATTTTCCCTGGTAATCAAAGTTGGACCACAAGTAAGCTTTTCTTCCTTTGCTCCTTTTCCGCCATAGGCGGATCTGACATCAGACACAAATTCAGTTGATGAAATATCAACTCCTTTTTCGTGTGATTTGACCAGTGCCAGTTTTTCACCCCCCACCTCTCCCACTTCTTCCTTTAGACTTTCTTTGATCGAGTCTTCTATCATGGTTGCCGTTATTTTTTCATCCAAGTCCCGGTTAGGTCTATATTCCAATAGGCTGGCACCCTCCAAAGTCAGATATAAATAAGCGACTCTTTTTATATCCGCTTTGGTCACCTTCTCCACATTTTCCAGATATTTGTCGGCTAAGCGAAAGTCACCATACGACTCGAAAAAAGCCAAATTCTCTGCATACCCCATGGCGGTCTCGATGGAGGAAAGATATAAAAATTTCATCACATTTTTAGCTTTGGCCAACTCCGAGTCAGAAACGTCCGAAATCTTCAACCTTTCAATCTCTCTGAAAATCTGGGATTCTGCGGGTAAAAGGTCTTTGGCTTCAAGCTCGGCCTCGATGGTGAAGACACCAATGTCTTTCAGACCGAAAGCTTCAGATTTTATGGAGGTAACCAAATTCTTTTTTTCCTTTAAAACCTGACTGAGCCGAGAGCTTCGCCCGTGTCCCAAGATTTGCGACAATACATCCAAAGCAAAAAAATCTTGATCCAATTTTGCAGGAATATGAAATCCGATCTTAAGATAGGTCTGGGTGATGTCCCCTTTCAATTGCGCATACTTAAATTCTTTTTGTTTGATCTCACTGGGAGTGGGTTTCTTTGCCGTACTTTCTTTTCTGAAATCCCCGTAATGATCCTTCACCGCTTTCAAAACTTCTTCAGTTTTTATGTCTCCTACGATGGAGAGAATGATGTTATCGGGTCGGTAGAAACCCAGGTAATGATTTTCCACCTCTTTCTTTTTGAAACTTGCGATTTGCGTCTCAGTTCCTATTCTCCATCTGCGAATGGGATGTTTGTCAAAGGCAAGCTCCATCAGCTTCTCCCAAGCCAAAGCATCAGGATTATCTAACTTTCTTTTGATCTCCTGGATTACCACCTTCTTCTCTTTCTCTAACTCCACTGAATCGATAACCGAGTTGAGCAGGGCATCGGACTGAAGCTCCAATCCCTCTTGGACAAATCTTTGGGGAAGGACGGTGTAATAATTAGTGTTTTCGTAAATGGTTCCTCCGTTAAGATACCCTCCCAAACTTTTGGTCTTATCTCTTAGTTGTCCCACTTTTCTTTTTTTAGTCCCTTTGAAAAACATATGTTCCAAAAGATGTGATATTCCGGTCAAGCTATCCGGCTCATCGAAATACCCGACTTTCACCAAGGTATTGATGGCGACCACCGGAGCGGAATGGATTTCTTTGACCAGCAAGGTCATTTTATTATTCAACACCACTTTGGTCACATGCGAAGCATTCATAGTATCTTGTTTATTCATTCTCTGACACCCGAAGAGAAGAACAAAGATCAAAATTAAAAAAATTGTTTTTGTTGTCAAAAGCAAATTCATTTTCGATTCTTAACAGGCCCATAGCTGACGTTTATACTTAATTAAACAATTCTTATTTGACTGTCAAGCGAATTAGGAGAATTGTTTGCGTCCGCTGATGCGGTATGGTCACTTCTTCCGAGTTTTGTCCCTGACTTCCAAACTACCTTCAAACGCGTAGGCAAACCTTCAAGGCTTGCCCACCGAGGCGTGAAGCCTCGGCTACGCGACCAAATAATGTTTCAACAATCAATGAGTTACCAACCAAGGCCATGACATAATAAAAATAATCCAGCAGAAATCTCACAAACCGCGCAACTTTTTCCCCTTGTCTCCTCAAACCTCTTTATATCCCCAAAACATATCAAACCTTGTCCATACCTATAACTTGGGATGCATCTAGGAGAATTATTTGTGCCCGCTTATGCATCGTGATTAAGCTGTTCCCTGTATTTGAAGCATGGTTTTTGTATCTTTATCTTCCCCGCTGGCTTGACCCTCTATGAAAGTGGAAAAAGGAAGATGGGGACCCCAGGATGAGGCTCCCTGTAGATAAAAATCTGCCCCAAGCTAAAAAGCTTAGGGCAGATTGAAAACTTTTTGGTTTTTCTATTTAAGATGATGAAATGCTTTTCTTATGGACACAGACTTCGGGTTTTTCTTATCCCTTTCCTGTTCCTACGGATCCAGAAGAGGACAAAATTTTCTTATACTCATTCTTATTGGTCAAAATCTCAAAGGCTTTCTGGATGGCGGGATCGGTCTTCAAGATGATCTCCTCATAATAGCCTTTTTCACCATAAAGATTGTTCAAAATACCCCCTTTGATCGACTTTTTGATGTAGTCGATGCTTTGGTCAAAATCCTTTTCCTTTTCTTTTTCTATCAAGCTTTGCATATTCTCCAAAGTCTTTGCAAATACCTCAGAGTTTTTCTGCTCTTCGACGTGCTTTTTTAGGTTATCCAAATCCAGCTCCAAAGCCGATTTATAGGTGAAATTTTTCTCCTTTAGAAACTGTTTAAACTCAGCGATAATTTGATCATCGACCTCAAAACTTCTTGGAATATCGGGGTGTTTGGCTATATAGGACACGGCAAAATCAAAGAACAGTGACTGTCTTTCTAAATTGTACTCGATCGGTTTATACTTCTCTCTTTCTATCTCTATATCCGGAGCTATCCCTCCGCCACCATAGACCTCTCTTCCGCCTTTGGTATGAAAGATCTCTTTTTTCGAAACCACCAGGCTATCTGATCCTTCTTCACTCGAGGAGCCTTTATTTACCATTTCCGGCTTTTGTATGCATCTGCCGCTGGGGACATAATATTTGGCTACGGTGAGTTTGAGAAAATATTCAGGAGGCAGGTTTCTGTTGATGACCTGCTGAACCAAACCCTTGCCAAAGGTGGTGTTTCCGATGATCACCCCTCTATCCCAATCCTGCACCGCCCCGGTGACGATCTCGGATCCCGAAGCGGTTCCCTCATTGACCAAGACGACCAAAGGACCTTCTTTATATACAGGGAATTCCCGGGCAAGAAACTCTCTTTTCTCCTCGGATCGACCTTGTGTATATACGATGAGCTGGCCCTGGTCTAAGAATAGATTCGCCGTCTCCACCGCCTCATCTAAAAGCCCACCCCCGTTGCTCCTCAAATCCAAAATCAGACCTTTGATATTTTTGCTCCTGAGTTCATTTATGGCATCTTTTAATTCTTTTCCCGAGTCTTTGGAGAATTTGGATAATCTCACATATCCAATACCTCCATCCATTACCCCATAATAGGGAACGTTTTTAAGCTCGATTATGGCTCTTTCAATTTTATATTCCAAAAGCTCGCTAATCCCCTCCCTCTTTATCTTTAAAGTCACAGAGGTTCCCCTCTCTCCCCGCATTAACTTAGAAGCATCCTCCGTGGTCATTCCCTCGGTGGGTTTGTCGTCTATCTGGATTATCTGATCCCCCGCTTTTATCCCCATTCGATAAGCGGGGGTTCCTTCGATGGGAGAGACCACCGTTATCACATTATTCATTTGGGCTATGGACATGCCCAGTCCCTGGTATTTTCCTTCGGTCATCTCCATCAATCGGTCATGCGCTTTAACGTCCTGCAAGGTAGAGAAGGGATCCAATGTTTTCATCATTCCTTCAATTCCCGCCCTTACCAGGTCCTCCGGATCAATCGAATCCACGTAGTCACGATTTACGTTGAAAGCCACCGCATCAAAAAGCTTAATATAACTATAAATGTTCTTTTCTGCTTCCTGTTGGGTGGCAACTGGCTCCTCGGTGGCTTGTCCTAATCCCACCACCCAGATTATCCCCACAGAAATCAAAGCCAACGCAATCGCTATCAGACCGTATTTTCTTTCCCCTTTCATGTTAAACCTCCAAATTTAAAATTCTTTTTGGGTGAACCGATCAAACCACTCTAATTATAATTTAACAATAAAATATTTTTTGTCAACAATAAAACTTCATTCTCACCAGTCGCGCCAGAGGTGAAATTAAACTTTGCTTATACTTTATACAATCTGGTGTTCAATAATGTTTCAATTTTAAGCATTTGTCTTTTTCCTTCGAGAGGTCTAAAAAAGTCGTTCTTGCGGAGTTGGCCATGCCTTAGGCAGTCCCCCCCCGTCTACGCGGGATTAAGTTATTGTGGTTTAATGCTCAACCGCGTAGGGCGGGCTCTTAACCCGCCATATTGTCTCACTTTTTCAAAGACCTCTCCTTCAATAACTTGACAGATGTAACCAATCAAAAACCTACAACAATTTTGATGTTATTAACTCATTCACTTACAATGGATTGTGAGGTTTCCATAATAATTAACTTTAGGCTAATCTTCGATAGGCAAAAAGGAACGAAAGGCATATAAAGTTTGTGACCAGAATCAGTATCAGAGTGGTAGGGATTCCCAAAAGGGGGATCAAGATGGCTGAGGCTAAAATTGAGCTTAAAGACGAACCGAAAAGATCGACCGAATACCCAGTTCCGGCTTTTGTAGTGGTTTTCTTTTCTATGAAAAGATGATTGGCTAAGGTGAACTCCATACCTCCGATTATTCCAGAAAGAGTTATAACCAAAAGTAAGAGGCATTCGACTAAAAACTCAGGCGGATAAATTTTGTAAAAATAGAAAACCAAAAACAACAGAAAAGATACCAAAATCACCTGAAAGAATTGAATTAGAATCAAGTTTTTGAAATGGGTCCTTTTCTGACTTGTCCGTTTTTGTATTAAAAATGCCCCAAAGGCTAAGCCCAACATAAATAAAGTCAAAATTAATCCTATTTTTGAATAAATATAGCCATAGAAAATCTGAAAGGATAAGACTATGATTATCTCCAGAAATATGCTGGTGAAGCCTGC
>JALHUP010000248.1 GCA_022866585.1 Candidatus Zixiibacteriota bacterium
CGAGTCTCGTCTTTCGGTTTCGCCTTCCGGGTTTTAGACGAGAAACGACTGACGATAACTCTTTAGACGATACCTAACCGAACCCATAACCTTTTAAACGAAACCCAGGACGATACAATCGTAATTCAATTCACAAACCAATATAACTTAAAAATCTCTCTGTGTCAATTTTCGTTCTTAGGGGAGAAAATTTTAGGCCCGGACTGTTGTAGGCTACCCGACAATAAAAAATGTGGGGTTTTTATCGAATCACCGTGAATGGAAAACCACCTACAAAAGAGCGAATCCTTTTTTCTTATCTTTTGTGGTCTTAGATGATAAAATTACTTTACCGGGTGATAACAAGGCTTATAGAGAATACAAAAGTTATAACCTAAATTTTCCGAATCCAGGCTAGTTGACTTATGTCGGCTCGATTTCCCAATCAACCCGGTCATGTTTTTTAAACGTAGGGCGGATTAGGGAGTCAGCCCGAAAAAAATAACAGGGCGAGCAACAAAATTGCTCGCCCACCTGGTATTTCTGTGCTCCTCGTTATGGGATTAAACTCTTACGGATGGGGATAAGGAGGACAAGGACGACACACGTGCCAGCAAACGGGAGGTCCTTCAATGGTGCAGACCCAATAACAGCAATCTCCGGATGCTTTAGCAGTATTAGGAGCATTGAGCACGGTGAATCCTAAGACCAAGGCCAGCACTGCCAAAAGGAGCGCAAAAGCTCTGAGGTTTCTGAAAATCTTCATCTCTTCTCACCTCCTTTCTTGGTTTTTAGTTTTGACTTTAGATTTTAACTTTACATTATAAACTTATACTGGGCGAGCAAGAAAACTTGCTCGCCCATCTCCTATTTCTGCGCTTCTTGGTATGTGATTAGACTATTACGGCTCGGGTGGACCGATTGGAGGGCAGGGAACACACACACACCAGCAATAGATAGGTGGTTCGATGGTGCAGTATCTGACCCAGCAATCACAAGGTCGACTGGCATCAGCGGGTTTAGGAGCATGAAGCACCATGAATCCTGTGACCAAAGCTAACACCGCAACCAGGAGCGCAAAAGCTCTGAGCTTTCTGAAAAGCTTCATCCTATATCACCTCCTTTCTTAAGGCTTTGAAGAAGAAGACATCATTGCCTCAATCTCCTTTTTGTAATTTTCCGAAAGAGATCCGGGCCAGACTTTCAGGACCACGCCGTTGGTATCGATAAGCATGGTCTGGGGGATCACATCCACCCGGTATTTTTCCAAAAGCGAAAAATCAGAAAGAATCAAGACCGGAAATTCTAATTGGAATTTTTTTACAAACTCCTCTGTCTTATCCTTTTCAGAGCTGGTAACTCCGAAAAATCTCAGCATTCCCGAGCTATGCTTTTGATAAATCTGCTTCCAGAATTCCAGATCATACTCGCACGAGGGGCACTCTGTAGAAAACCAGAAAAGGATTGTTTTTTTTGAGGAAGGATATTCCACCTTGACCTCTTTTCCCTTCTGATCAATGCCGGAAAGCGGAGGCACTTTTTCCTTGGGGTTGAGGACTTTAAAAGGTTCCCTGGGTATTCTTAATACCGAGCGAAGCTCTCGATTCTCCTGAACCAAAAGTAAAATCTCAATTCCCATTGCCAGGACTAAAACAATAAGAATTATAGACCATAGCTGGGTTTTTAAAAAAGCGGATTTTCCGGTCATTTTGTGTCAACTCCGTTCTGGGCTTTTGTTTAGAAGGGTAGTCTCAGCTATCTTTTGAGATTCTTCAGTTTGTATATATTTGTATATAATGGTTATAACGAAGTTTCAATACTTCCTTGACATAGCAACTTCCTGCACGGCAACCGCAGGAAGGTAGTTCATGTAGCCTGTTCCACAAGCGTTCACTGTTCCAGAGGTAATCCACGTCCAAGCAGATCGGTTCCTTGTTCATTTGGCTTTCAAATTTTTATCATTATACTCTACCCAAAAATGATTGTCAAGAAAAATTTAATAGGTCTCCGAAAAAAAATCTCTTCCCCAGGACAGATAGGACTTCCCAATCCCGCAAATCGTTGGAAAACAATGAAAATCGAGGTTAGAAAACTACTCGACCAGATTGTTTGCCAATTTTCCGCAGGATCCAAATTCGGACTCAAAAGCTCTCTTGAAGGCGGCTCCCTCACTTTTAGCTTGACAACAAGGCTTAAGTATTTACTTTATACTAACTTTTATTTATGGGACGAATTCTTTGTCTTGAGAAATGATGTTAAAAAACTCTTTTATATTTTTTTTATCAATCCTTCTCATTTACGCCTCTCCGATTTTTGCCACCAAACCTCCCTTGGATGTAAAAGTTATGGACACTCCTAACGATAAGGGGGAAAGTATCACCCTCACTTTCGAAAGAACCCGTCCATCTGAACAAAAGGATACTTTCGAAATAGAATATGAGATCTGGCGGTCAGCTGAACAGGAGAATAGTTTTCAGCTGGTGGGAAAAATAGTTTCTTCAGATAGCATATTCATCGACTCCAAGGTGAAAGATGGAGTGGATTATTTTTATTTCATCAAGGGAGCCGGAGAGAACGATACTTTGATTTCAAAGGTCTTTGGACCGGTGATCTCAAAGGGACAGTGGTTCAATCCAAAACGAAGCAACGTGTTCTTCGCAGTAGTGCTCTCTTTTTTATTTATCTTCGGCTTCATTTTATATGGGAAAAAAGGGGAAAAACTTTACATAAGGCCCATCGCTGGACTTGGGGCCATAGATGATGCCATTGGAAGAGCCACCGAGATGGGGAAACCGATCCTTTATTCTTCCGGCTTGGGCAAAATGGACCGGGTGGCTACCATGGCCTCCATGAATATTTTAGCAAGCGTGGCAGAAAAGACCGCAGAGTATAATACTCCTCTGATATTTCCCAACTACGATCCGGTAGTGATGACCACAGCTCAGGAGGTAGTAAAGGAAGCATATTCCAAAGCCGGGCATCCGGAGGCATATAAACCGGATAACATATTTTTCGTAACCCAGAGCCAATTCGGTTATGCCGCCGCAGTGGATGGAATCATGACTCGCCAACTGCCTGCCACCAATCTCTTTTTGGGCACCTTCGAGGCGGAAGCTTTGATTTTAGCTGAAACCGGAAACTCAATCGGTGCCATCCAGATTGCCGGAACCGATTCCACCATCCAGCTTTCTTTTTTCATAGTGGCTTGTGATTACACTTTAATCGGCGAGGAGCTTTTCGTAGCCAGTGGCTATTTGACCAAAGACCCACAAATCTTAGGAAGCATAAAAGGGCAGGATTGGCTAAAAGCGATCATCGTCCTTCTCATATTGATCGGAGGTATCGCCGAA
>JALHUP010000249.1 GCA_022866585.1 Candidatus Zixiibacteriota bacterium
AGATGCAAAAAGATTTGATGGCGTCTGTCTCCGGGGTGAGGGGAGTGGTGGGAAAAAGCTTAACCCCCGAGCTTCTGGCAAAATATTCCTCAGCTTTCGGCAACCTTTGTAAATCCGGTGAACTAAATGCTCGTCCCCAAGTGGTTTTGGGAAGAGATTCCAGGACATCCGGAGAGATGTGCCGAGTTGCAGTCCTCTCCGGACTTTTAGCTACCGGATGTGAGGTGATTGATTTAGGCATCTGTCCCACCCCCACTCTCCAGATAGCCGTGGAGGGACTTGCGGCAGATGGCGGGATAATCATCACTGCCAGCCATAACCCCATCCAGTGGAACGGCCTTAAATTCATCGGCTCAAATGGAACGTTTCTTAGCGAAAGGGAAGCTGAAAAACTTTTTGATTTAGTTAAAAATAATAAAATCATTTATCAACCTTGGAGTAGATTGGGAAAAGTTAAATCCGACCATAGCTGGATACAAAAACATATTCAAAAGATACTTAAATTAAAATACATTGACGTCAAGAAGATAAAAAGAAAAAAATTGAAGGTGGTTTTGGATTGTTGTAATGGGGCTGGAGGAACAGTCTCCCCGGGTTTGTTAAGAGCCTTGGGATGTCAGGTGATTGGGCTTTACTGTAATCCCGACGGGAATTTTGCTCATAATCCGGAGCCTCTTCCCGAAAACTTAGTTTCGCTTTGCCGGGCAGTGAAGGAAAACAAAGCCGATATCGGCTTTGCTAACGATCCGGATGTGGATAGACTAGCTATGGTTTCGGACCTGGGTATTCCTTTAGGTGAAGAGGCGACTTTAGCTTTGGCAACGGAATTCATCTTAAGTAAGAAGCCGAAATCCAAGGTGGTAACCAACATCTCCACCTCCTGCATGATAGACGATATTGCCCAAAAGCACGGTTCAAAAGTATATCGGACTAAAGTTGGCGAGGCACACGTAGTCAGAGAGTTAAAAGCGGTAAAAGGGATAATCGGAGGAGAAGGTAACGGCGGGGTGATCTTGCCGGAACTGCATTATGGGCGCGATGCCTTGGTAGGAATGGCATTGATTTTAGAGTATTTGGCTGAATCAGAAAAACCCATCTCCGATTTGGCTGCAGATCTGCCCAAATATTTTATGATTAAAAAGAAGGGGAGGCTGACCCAGAATTTTGAAAAGAATTTAGCCAAGCTGAAAAGAAAATATGTGAAATCCCGAAAAAGATTCGGGATCCCGAATGGTTTTTCGGGAGAAAAAATAAATTTGATAGATGGGGTCAGAATCGACTTCGAAGATTCCTGGATCCATATAAGAAAATCCAACACCGAACCAATCTTCAGAATTATTGCCGAAGCAAAATCTGAAAAGAAGGCAAAAGAGTTAGTTTCAGAGGCTTTGGACATTTTAGGCTCGAATTAAATTTCAAATTTAGAGTTGACCAATGGTGTGTGTAGCCAAGCCTTCACGGCTTGGGTGGTAGAATTATCGTTTGAGCTTAATCTAAATGAGAAGTTTTGAATCTAATTTTGTCCTAATTCTCAATCCACTGGCAAGATTTCAAGGTTTTAGATCTGAGCTGAAGTTTCTAACAAAATTTTCTTCACTTTCTCCAAAAAATTTAGTATCTTATTAAAAGAAAGCATAGAAATTTGATTTTAGTGGATAGTCGTATTGTTAAATTAAGTTACATGAATCTGTAAAGATTGAAGCGGTCGTCGGCGGACATAAGGAGAAAAGATGTGTGGAATAATTGGCTATGTAGGTAGACAGAAGGCTGTCCCCATATTGCTCGAAGGTTTAAAAAGGCTGGAATACAGGGGCTACGATTCAGCGGGAATAG
>JALHUP010000006.1 GCA_022866585.1 Candidatus Zixiibacteriota bacterium
AAGTTCGCCAGCGGAGTGTATTTATGTAGAGTTGAGGCGAAATCGTCAAGTGAAAATAACGTAATATTTTTTAAAATAGCTGTGGTCAAGTAACTTCCCTCTCCCCTCCGGGGAGAGGGTTAGGGTGAGGGGGCACTATCGTAAAGGAGGAAAAGATGAGAGAAAAAGGCTTTAAAACCATTGGATTTTTGTTATTGTTGGTCTTTGCTTTATTTTCGCTGAGCAGAGGGGAAACTCTGATTTCAAAAAATAAAAACACCTTATCCATGGAAGACCGACTTGCTAAAAATAGCCTTGAGCATTATCAGAAGTTCTCTCGACTAAGTAATTCATATTTTGTTTACGAAGGCGACTCCACGGAGGAAAAGGTGACCACGGATGTTTACGGTTTTAAAGGAAAATCCGTAAAAAGGGCGTTTGTTTACTCCTTGATCGTCCCTGGAGCTGGTGAGTTCTATGCCAATTCCAAAATAAAAACAGTCCTCTTCTTTGGATTGGATGCCACCTTATGGACCCTTTACTTCAACTATCACAAAAAGGGGAAGAACAAGGAGAATAAGTATAAGGGTTTTGCGGATCAACACTGGATAGAAGATGATTATAGGGAGTGGCTGATAGATAGCTTAGGGATAACGAGCGGAAGTGATCAAGACTCTTTCTGGAACAAAAAAGAAACAAGGTATGATTGGCTTTCTCATCATCTTCCCGATAAGAAAGATCAGCAGTATTATGAGATGATCGGAAAGTATGATCAGTTTAAGTTCGGCTGGGATGATTTTCCAGTGCCTGATACAAATCAGGCACTTCGCAATGCCTATTTAAACATGAGACGGGATTCTAACAACTTGCTGAACAAAGCCAAATATTCGGTAATGTTTTCATTGGCAAACCATATCCTGTCTGCCTTTGATGCCGCTATAGCGGTAAAAAAACATAATAGAAAGGGAGAAAGATTCAGTCAGATCCACCTCCAGATGAGGCTTTCGGAAAGGGATGATGAGATTGTCCCTAAGCTTTCGATGAGCATGAAGTTTTAGGGAAGGGTCAACGGATGGAACGGATTAAACGGATGAGTTAGAGTAGGTCAAACATGTCAAAGACTGCTTGATAATCTTGTTTGTTATTTTGCTCGCATAGAGATAAACAGACCCCACCCTTCCCTCCCCTATAGGGGAGGGAACTATATCCCCTCTCCTTGTAGGAGAGGGTCAGGGTGAGGTCATTAGACTGGCTTGACATAGGCGAGGTAATCTTTTAATGAGAAAGATTTTATTTGCTACAATCGTCGGGTTGATGTTTACAAATCTCTCTTTAGGTCAAGTTACGACCGTCACAAAAGGTGTAGCGGAAACCTTCAGGTTTCCATTGTGGAAGGCTAAAGCCTTCCGCTACATTTCTGAAGATATTAGATTGAGTTGCGGAGAAGGTGCGAAGCATCTTGATGATCTTGTAACTCAGCCATTATTATTTAACTTTTATTCTCAAGCTCAAAAACCCGCAGGACCTGAAAGACAAAAAGAGATTTTCGAGATGCCGGGAGAATTTGGAGAAAAAAAGGAAGGTCTTAAGTCCGTGACTAAGGCGGCTCTTCTTTCCTTTTTGCTACCCGGAGCAGGGGAGATTTATGCTGGAGCGCCAACCAAGGGAAAGATATTCATCTCCGTGGAAGCTTCTTCTTGGGCTGGATTTTTCGGCTTTCGCACCTATGGGGGCTGGCTGAAAAGGGATTATAAAGTTTACGCCGCCTCGCATGCAAAAGTGAATTTAGCCGGGAAACCGGATGAGTTTTTTGATAATCTCGCCTTTTATGATAATCGGGATCTGTATAATCAATTTGCACTTTTATACCATAGAGGAGAGGCAAAGCCTTATCCAGAAGACGATTTCTGGAACTGGGAATGGGATAGCCCCGAATCCAAATCCTGCTTTCGAGATCTAAAAAACCGAAGCAAGACCGCTTACCGAAGAGCTTTATATGTGGTGGGGCTTTCTTTGGTCAACCGGGTCGTCTCTGTGATCGACGCCATGAAGGCGGTGAGAAGCTATAATCGCAAAAAAAGCCTGGAAATCTCCAAAGTCAGATTTGACTTGGAGCTAACTCCTTTTGGTCACGATCCAAAGCTGATGCTTCATGTTACAAGGACATGGTGATACTGAAAATTCAAAATTAAAAAAGCAAAATGCAAAATTTAAATACAAAGCTATTTATATAAATGCATCCATGAACTGTCATTGCGGGGAGTCCCCTGCCAAAGGAGGGAACGACGAAGCAATCTCCAAGTAAGTTAGTGAACGGTATAGAGATTGCTTCGCTATCGCTCGCAATGACAATGTAAAATTCTCCAGTGCGTTTGCTATAGTTGTATTCCAGTTTCGCCAAGAAGAAATTGAGAAGATATAAATTCCTGTTAATTATCTTATTTCTTTTCTTCAG
>JALHUP010000045.1 GCA_022866585.1 Candidatus Zixiibacteriota bacterium
ATATCGCACTGTAGTCCCTTTGCATCGGAGTTTGGCAAAAGGAACTTTAAAGTGATATTTTGAGGCAGTGTGGGATCTCAAAAGAACGGTTAAAAGAAATGTTATAGCTTTTTGATGCATCGGGAGCAAGCCCATATTCCGCTTTAGGCTGGAGCAACTCTCAAGGTATTCTTGAAGATTACCATTTGCCGCTTGAATTATAGAGCAATTGTCCACACATCAACCCTATCTCTGGGGACGGGCATCTCTCCTTTACTTGTTGGAATCATCTTCACAGACAACGCATCAAACAAAAGAATTGTTACGCCCAGAGAAGTCCTCGTCACTTGAGGTGCAATTATTCTTCTTCTAACAATATTTCGAACTGATCTTTATCCGCCCCACACTCGGGGCAGACCCAATCGTCAGGAAGATCCTCAAAGGGGGTGCCTGGGTTAATATCATTATCCGGGTCCCCCACCTCTGGATCGTAAATATAGCCACAAACCTGGCATTCCCATTTGTCCATCTTTATACCTCCTTTTTATGTCCGCAGCACGAATTCTGTGTCTTGAGATCGGCAGTCCTTCGACTTTGCTCCCCTCGACTTCGCTCAGGGAGGGTGAGCCAAGTCGAACCCTCGGGACAAGTCCGTCGTTCGCCGAAGAAAAGTAAGGCGTGTTTGCTTTAGGATAGAGTTTCTTAATATTCCATTATCCCCGGCGTATCCAGGCTGAACCAGTAAAATTGATCTATCAAAGCCTGCTTTTCTGCCATCAACACATTGTAATGCTTGTCCTCCTCCCCGGCAAGCATCAGAAACATCTTCTTGGCTTCTCGGTCTTTGGAGCTTTCCGCACTTCTGGTATAAAATTCGAATGCTTCCTTTTCCGCTTTGATCCCGATGTCTAATGCCTCATAGGCGGTGGTGCTATCCTTGACCTCTACTTGGATTTTTTTCATCTTATTAGCATCAAAGGGAAATTTCTGTTCACCACTTACCCGGGTGTAATACTTCTCCAAAAGTTCCCGGTGTCTTTTTTCATCAGAAGCTAAGAATTTGAATTTTTCTTTGCCGCTCGGGTTTTTGATGGTATCCGAAAGTTTGGTGTAAAAATCGAAGGCGGATTGTTCGTTGTATATGGCCAGGGACAAAGCTTCCAAGCGGCTTACTTCTGCTTTGATCTCGCCCTCAGCCTCCTTGTAGACTTTCTTTTCTTTCTTTTTCATGGTGGCGCTCCTTCAGGATGAATCCATTTAAGATAAATCCTTGAACAATATTGATCAGTCCCACTTCAGGATGTTTTCATCATATTCGGTTTCCAAGCGAAGTTTATGCTTGGATTCTTCCTGAGCCAGAGCCGAAAAGAGTTTCTTTAGTTCAGGATCATCCGCCCCTTCTGCCAAGTGGCGGTATAGTTTAAGCGAGCCTTCTTCTCGTTTTATGGCAAATCTCAGAGCAGAAGCATAGTCCATATCCGGTGAAAATTCCTCCTTTTCCACGTAATCGGCAATTTTTAAATCCGGGATCTTTTCGAACTTGTAGTCGGAGACATCCTTCCTTTCTACTCCCTCCAGAATCTCCCGGTGTTTTTGTTCCTGCTGAGCCAGTTCTTCGAACATGGTCTTAAGCCCGGGAGTTTTTACCAATCGGCTATACGTTTTGTAAAGATTGTAAGCTTCTGCTTCTTTCCGAATGGCAAAGGTAATCACCTCTTTAAAATCCTTTTCCTTCATTTTTCCCTCCAACTTGTTTTGTGCAAAAGTTTATTTAATTTTAGCCAATGCCAAAGTGAATTCGTCTACTAAAGGTGCTCCTTTCAAAAAGTCTTTCAGTAAGCTCAGAATCTTTTGTACCATCTCGAAACTGCTCAAATTCTTATTCTCCTCTACTACCTTGACCAGATTCTTTCGACTGAACTCTTTATCTTGTGAGTTTAAAGTTTCGACTATGCCGTCAGTGAACATAACCAGAACATCGCCGGGATGAATTTCTATCGTATTTTCACTATAAAGCTTTTCCTTATCTATCCCCATTAAAAGATCAGCCTCTATCAGCTGATGAAGCTCTTCTTTTCCCAAAAGCATAGGCGGCTCATGCCCGGCTGAGGAATAAATTAATCTGTCTTTAGATAAATCTAAAACAGCGTAAAACAAGGAAACAAAAGAGGAGAGCTTCCGGCATTCCTCTGTAAGTTTTTGATTCAATTGAGTGACTACCGAAGCCGGACTAAGCGGCTCAAAACTTGCCTTTTTTTCCAAGTAGAGCTCTTTTAATCTGCCTAAGGTAACTCTGACCTTGGCTTTTAATTGTGTAGCTGATATTCCGTGTCCCATGACGTCGAAGATCAAAAGCCCTAATTTTTTTTCATCGATGGGAAAGCTATCAAAGTAGTCTCCACCTATAAACTCGGTAGGCAAAGAGATGACCGCCAAATCCACTTCTTTTATGCTCTGAGCACTTTTTAGAGTGGGTTCCTCCGGAATCTGGTAGCTCACTCTGTCTTTTTCCAAGAAGGTGTCTTTTTGCTTGTCCGGAGACAAGAGTCTACTTAGATTCTGGAGTTCCCGTACCAAAATAATACGGTGTCTCCTCTCTTCTTCTGCCAATTGAATCAACAAGGACTTGGTGTCCGCTGAGGGTGACTTTTCACTGGCGATATAATAATAGTTGAAAGCATCAGTCTCCCTACGAATCGCCTCAATCAGAATGTCGAAAAACTCCCTTTTATCTTGCATGAAATTATCTCTTTCCGAACGCTTACTTCATCAATTTTTCACGCCGAAATTTTATATAATCCTCGCAAATTTGTCAAGCCATATTTTGGAGAGTTTTAAAAAAGTCAGATTGGGTCCACCTGAAGGTGGACACTCCAGTTTGCCCTCTTCAACTTAGAGAAAAAACTTTTGACAAGTATTAACTTAAATGATATATTGAACAAAAAGGTTAAAAAGTTATATCTATTAGCAGGTGAAATTATGAAAGGAGGTAGAAGAGATGAAGAAATTCAGATGTACCGTGTGTAACTTCATCTACGAGGGAGATGAGGCTCCGGATAAATGCCCCAGATGCGGATCGCCCAAAGAAAAGTATGAGCAAATACCTGAGGAGAAAGTCAAGCTGATCGAGAGATCCAGACTTTCAAATGGACTTCATATGCATTTGGCAACTTTGCTGGAAGAAGTAAGCCAGGTCGCCAGCAAGGGAATTGAAGATAACCTCGATCCGCTCTGCTTAGCTATCTTCACCAAAGCCAAAGATGAGGCACATCTGTTAAGACAGTTTATAAAGGCGGAGATACAGGTTCATATTGGCAAGGGTAAATGGGGTTAAAATGGAAGGCTGATCCCGCCCCAGGCGGGGTCAGTCTTAACTATAGAAAACAAATTAGATAAATTGACATAATCACCCTCCCATCGCTCCCTCCCATCAAGGGAGGAGGAGATTTATGAAGTTCCCTCTCCCCTTGTGGGAGAGGGTCAGGGTGAGGGGTAGGTAAACTTATTTCTTACTTTTGTATTAAATTGGTAAAATGAAATTTGTTGAAAAACTGATCGATATCTCGCGCAAAAATAATTCCTTGCTCTGTGTGGGTCTGGACACAGACTTAGAAAAGATTCCAAAGCTTCTTCTTAAAGATCATGACCCAATTTTTTCCTTCAACCAAAAAATCATCGACTCCACCCGTGATCTGGTCTGTGCTTATAAACCCAACATCGCTTTTTATGAAGCTTACGGCTCAAAAGGCTGGGAAGCTTTAAAAAAAACCTGTGAGACAATTCCAAAAGAAATCCCCATAATCATAGATGCCAAAAGGGGGGATATTGGCAACACCGCCCGGATGTATGCCAAAGCGATTTTTGAAAATTTAGGTGCGGATGCGCTCACGGTGAATCCATATATGGGTGAAGATGCCATTTCTCCTTTTTTAGACTATGAAAATAAATGTGCCCTCATTCTATGTTTAACTTCAAATAAAAGTGCCCAAGATTTGCAATTCTTTCTGATAGATGGAAAACCGTTATATGAGATTGTTGCTGAGAAGGTTTTAAACTGGAACAAAAAGGGGAATTGCGGGTTAGTGGTCGGAGCAACATATCCTGAACAATTAAAAAAAGTCAGAGAGATCGCCAAATCACTGCCGATTCTAATACCGGGTGTAGGTGCGCAATCAGGTGAGTTAGAATCCACCGTAAAATTCGGCACGGATGAAAAAGGGGAGTTGGCAATTATCAATTCATCCAGAGCGATTATTTATGCATCGCAAGAAGAGAATTTTGCCGAAGCCGCAAGAGAAGAGGCTTTGAAGCTGAGGGATAGAATCAATCTCTGCCGTTCCCGCGAAGCGGGATCCTTCGGACAAACTACAGAATGACGAATGACTAATGATTGATGACGAATTCGTCATTCGTCATTAATCATCCGTCATAATGAAGGTGTCTATTATCATGAAATTAGTTACCTCCTCCCAGATGAGAAATATCGACAAGAAGACTATTGAGGGAATCGGCATTCCCGGATTGGAATTGATGGAGAAAGCAGGGAAAGGTGTGGCTTTGGCGGCAAAAGAAATGTTGGGTGACGTTAAGAACAAAAAGGTGGCGATCTTCTGCGGAAGAGGCAATAACGGCGGGGATGGATTTGTAGTGGGAAGGTATCTTTCGGAATGGGGTACGACTGTTCAATTCTATCTCACCGCTAAAACAGAAGAGGTTTCAGGAGACGCTAAGACTAACCTGAAAAAAGCTGAGAAGATGGGCTTGCCCATCACTGAAGTTTTACAGAAAGAAGAGATTCCTTCTAAGATCGAAGCAGATTTGATAGTGGATGCGCTCTTTGGCACAGGTTTTTCAGGCGAGATTACCGGTTTTATGAAAGACATAGTTGAAGCGATCAATTCTTCTGGTATTCGGGTGATTTCTGTTGACGTTCCCTCAGGTCTTCATGCGGACACAGGACAATTCGCTGGACCATGTATAAAGGCAGAAAGAACCGTAACCATGGCTTTGCCCAAGATTGGTCATTTCTTCTTTCCGGGAAAAGAGATGTCGGGAAAGGTCTCGGTGGTTGATATTGGTGTTCCTGAGCAGGTGGTTGAAGAAGAAAATATAAATTTGAATCTGATAACTGAAGAAGAAGTCAAGAAGATGCTCCCCAAGCGTCCCGGGGATGCATATAAGGGAACCTGCGGCAGAGTGGTTTTGATAGCGGGATCGACCGGGCTCACAGGTGCCGCCTCTTTAGCTTCCTTATCTTCTTTAAGAGCAGGCGCGGGAATGGCGATTTTGGGCATTCCCCAGTCTTTGAATCCAATCCTTGAGATCAAGTTGACCGAGGTGATGACCAAGCCCTTGCCGGATGTAAGGAAAAAAGGCGCTCTGGCACTTAGAGGATTAGGTGAGATCAAAGAACTTCTGAAATGGGGAGATTGTTGTGCCCTCGGTCCGGGACTGGGTCAACATTTCGAGACCATCGAACTGGTGAGAAGATTGGTTAGTAAAATAAATATGCCCACGGTGATCGATGCAGACGGATTGAATGTCATAGCCAAAGACGTTTCGATCTTAAAGGAATGCCAGTCACCTTTAATTTTAACGCCCCATATAGGCGAACTGTCCAGATTG
>JALHUP010000250.1 GCA_022866585.1 Candidatus Zixiibacteriota bacterium
GCTCCTTTCATATTTATCTTTACAGCATAAAATAGCATATCGCAGGTTGAATAGTATAGTTTATTTTCTCTGTCATAGACAGATCCGCCTTTGGCGGAAAAAATCTCTACCTCCGCTCCGCATAATTATGACACAGTCTCACTTGTGGAGAGGGGTTCACCCTGAAGGGCACCCTCGACCAACATACTAGGTGCAAAGCAAAAGTCAAGAAGTTGGACTTGAGGTAAAAAAATATTTGCTTTCGACAGGAGTTTTTTTTAAATTGGTGCTCGATGATAAAGAAAGTTAATTTTAACTACGAATAGACTAAAACCCCAAACCTCGGAAAGGAGGTAAAAGTGAGTAAAGAACTAAACGATAAGCTTAATCAAGCTATCGCCCGGGAGATCCAAGTCTCCATCCAATATATGTGGCATCATGTGATGGCTTCGGGGATAAACAGTGCTGCGGTGAAAGACGTCTTTGAAAAGACCGCCATCCAAGAGATGAAACATGCCGAGGCATTAGCCGAAAGGCTGAATTACTTAGGCGGCACCCCAACCACTCAGCCTGATCCTATCAAGGTAGGTGGGACTTTAGAGAAAATGCTTCAGGATGATCTTAAGGCTGAAGAGGATGCCATAAAGCTTTACAAGGGGATAATTGCTCTTGCCGGAAAGGAAGAGGATTACACCACCAGAAAGCTTCTTATAGGCATCTTGGCTGATGAAGAGGGACATGCCGATACCTTCGGCGCTTTGTTGGAAAAGTAAAAAAATTCCTGATGCAGGGACCGAAGGTCCCCGCATGGGAGCATTCATCCTGGCGATAAATACCTCTTATTTCGGTAACACAACAGGAAGAAGATCTCTTCAAAATAGAGATTTTCTTCCTGAATTTTTGAAAGAAGAGATCTAACTGGGAAAATGCTTGGGTAGAAAGAAAAACCCTGGTAGGAAAAATCTGAGTTTAAACCATTGAAATAGGAGGATAAAGATGATGAAAATCTTTATTATAGTTCTGGGAGCAAGTTTTGTCCTTTTATCGGCGGGTTTTGCTCAAACGCAACCTCCGAACAATAGTGAAGAAACGGAGACGTGTATATCTTGCCATAAGAGTTACACCCCAGGAATAGTTTACGATTGGCTTGAGAGTAGACACTCAAAGACAACTCCCGCAGATGCGATGGAAAAACCAAAACTTGAAAGGCGGATCTCCAACCCAGAGGTTGCGGAGAGGCTTCGCCATACCACCGTCGGCTGTTACGAATGTCATGGATTGAATCCGCAAATGCATGAAGACAACTTTGCACATTTTGGTTTTGACATCAATGTGATCGTCTCCCCCAACGATTGCATGAGCTGCCATCCCGTAGAAGTTCAGCAGTATTCGACAAGCATCAAAGCCCACGCAGTCGGAAACCTGGCGGATAATTCGCTTTACACCCTATTAGTAGAAACGATCATCGGTCTGAAGAGCATTGAAGATACCAAGATTATCCGCGGTAAAGCCTCCCACCTCACTAAGCATGAGACCTGCTATGGATGCCATGGAACGGTGATAGAAGTTAAGGGGAAAAAGAGGATCGAAACTGAGGCGGGCGAGATAGATATTCCTGACCTTTCTGGTTGGCCCAATCAAGGAGTTGGGAGAGTGAATCCTGACGGAAGTCGGGGAGCCTGCTCCTCTTGTCATCCCCGGCATGCTTTTTCATTGAAGGATGCCAGGAAGCTCTATACCTGCGCTCAATGCCATCTTGATCCGGATGTTCCGGCTTACAATGTTTATAAGGAAAGCAAGCACGGCAACATCTACTATGCCAGAGAAAGTGACTGGAACTTCGAAAATGTCCCCTGGACTCTGGGCAAGGATTTTAAAACCCCAACCTGTGCTGTCTGCCATGCCTCCCTTATTGCTGATGAAGAAGGTAATGTGTTGGCGGAAAGAACGCACAATTTCGATTCCAGAATGTGGGTAAGAATTTTCGGCTTGCCTTATGCTCATCCACATCCAAAGGAGGGGAATACTTATGTAATAAAAAATGCTGACGGCCTTCCTCTTCCTACCACGTTCTTAAATCAACCCGCTTCAGATTACCTGATAGATTCAACTGAAATGGAAGAAAGACAGGGAAAAATGGAAAAAATCTGCCAAGGGTGTCATTCCACAGATTGGGTTGAAAAACATTTCCAAAAATTCGACGGGACAGTTAAGGAGACCAATCAAATGGTTCTGTCAGCAACCCAGCTTCTTCTCACTGCTTGGGATAAAAAATTGGCGGATAAAGAAAACCCCTTTGATGAAGAGATAGAGATCCTGTGGTTAAAGCAATGGCTCTTTTATCCCAATTCTATCAGGTATGCTTCTGCCATGACCGGCGCCCCAGATTACGCTGCCTTCAAATTAGGTTGGTGGGAACTTTCTGAAAAGCTTCAGCAGATGAAAAACTGGATCGAGCTGAGAGAGAAATAAGTTCAAAACGGGGTTTTCCAATTCTTCACTCACACAAGGATTTACCTCCACTCCGAAACAAAATCTGCCTGAGACATGGTCAACCAGGAAGAACAGATTTTTCAAAACTCTCTTTGAGGCCACATCTTTAATTTTGCCTTTTCTTGCAAAAAAAGAATAAGTTTCGTATTTTTAAAAGTTAAACCGTCTGAATACGTAAAATGATCAGAAGCAAAAGTTTACATTTAAGGAGTGAGGTAAATGGTTACTAATCTGATCACCAAGATCTTCGGCTCCAAACACGAAAAGGACATAAAAAAGATTTTGCCGATCGCAGAAGAGATCAATTTGATCTTTGAGGAATACAAAAATCTCTCGGATGAAGAGTTGAAAGGTAAGACTTTTGAATTCAAGCAAAGGATCAAAGAAAGGACAAGTGAGCTTCATCAGAGATTGGATGAGCTAAAAAAAGAATTTACCAGTCTAAAAGGCTCTGGAGCATCTGAAGAAGAGAAAGCAGAAGTTAGAGCGGAAAAGGAAAGGCTTTCACAGGAGATAAGGGAAGTTGAAAAAGAGATAAAAAGGACGGAGCAGGAGATCTTAGATGAGATTCTGCCGGAGGCTTTCGCGGCAGTGAAAGAGGTGTGCCGGCGTCTTTCAGGCAAAAGATGGGAGGTATGTGGAATCCAGATAGAGTGGGATATGGTGCCATACGACGTTCAGCTCATTGGGGCGGTAGTCCTGCATCAAGGAAAGATCACCGAGATGGCAACAGGGGAGGGAAAAACCCTGGTTGCCACCATGCCTATCTATTTGAATGCGTTGACCGGGAAAGGTGTTCATCTGGTCACAGTGAACGATTATCTGGCACGAAGAGACAGCGAGTGGATGGGGGAGATTTATAAATTTTTAGGTCTGACCGTGGGCTGTATACAAAACGAGATGGACAATGCTCAAAGAAAAGTTCAATACGACTATGACATCACTTACGGAACCAACAACGAGTTTGGCTTCGATTATTTAAGGGACAACATGGACATAAGGGCTGAGGACCGAGTTCAGCGCGGGTATAACTATGCTATCGTGGACGAGGTGGATTCAGTTCTGATAGATGAAGCCCGAACCCCATTGATCATCTCCGGACCGGTCACCTCACCGGTCATCCAAAGCTATAAAGAGATGAAGCCGTTGGTTGACCAGTTAGTCAGAAAACAGATGGTCTTGGTCAATAAGCTGGTGGCTGAAGGTGAAGAGCTTTTAGAGCAGGGTAAAGAATATGAGGCGGGGATAAATCTTTTAACCGCCCAGAGAGGGGCGCCTAAAAATAAGAGATTGATGAAGCTTTTGAAGGAGGCGGGAGTTAAAAAACTGATCAGTAGGGTCGAAGCAGATTTCATGCGGGACAAAAAGCTTTCCGAGCTGGATGAGCTTTTATACTTTTCCATAGATGAGAGGGAAAATACCATCAACTTAGATGAGATGGGAAGATCGCTTCTTTCTCCTGCCGATCAGGCACTCTTTGTCATCCCGGACATTGTGGAAGGCATACAACAGATCGACTCGGATGAATCTTTATCCCCTCAACAGAAATTAGAGAAAAAAGAGGAGCTTTATAAACTGCATGCGGAGCGTAGTGAAAAAAACCATACCATCGCTCAGCTTTTGAAGGCTTATTCTTTGTTTGAAAAGGATGTGGAATATGTGGTGCAGGATGGCAAGGTGATGATCGTGGATGAATTTACCGGAAGGCTCATGCCGGGAAGAAGATATAGCGACGGATTGCATCAAGCCATAGAAGCTAAGGAAGAGGTGAAGGTTGAGGGTGAGACTCAGACCTTCGCCACCATCACCTTACAGAATTTCTTTAGACTTTATAATAAATTAGGGGGGATGACCGGGACTGCGGAGACCGAAGCGGGTGAATTCTGGGATATTTATAAATTGGATGTGGTGGTCATTCCCACCAATGAGTCGGTGCGAAGGATAGACTACGATGACATGATTTATAGAACCAGAAGGGAAAAATATAATGCCATAATAGATGAGATCGTCTCCTGTCACCAGGTGGGGAGACCTGTCTTAGTGGGAACTGTCTCAGTCGAAGTTTCAGAAACTTTGGCTCGAATGCTGAAAAGAAAAGGAATTGGGCATTCGGTTTTAAATGCCAAATATCATCAGCAGGAAGCCGAGATTGTAGTTAAAGCCGGACAAGCTGGAACAGTTACCATCGCCACCAACATGGCTGGACGAGGAACCGATATTAAACTGGGCTCGGGCGTGGTCAAACATCCCAATTGCAGGTTAATAACTCCAGATAGAGAGGATGGCTGTCCCTATTTGGATGAGCTCAACTGTCATGAAAACGTCCCTTGTGGACTGCGCATAATAGGGACGGAAAGACACGAAGCCCGAAGAATTGATAGACAATTAAGAGGAAGAGCAGGAAGACAGGGTGATCCCGGCTCCTCCCGATTTTTCCTATCCCTGGAGGATGACTTGATGCGGCTCTTTGGTTCTGATAGGATTGCATCGGTGATGGATCGGCTTGGGATCCAGGAAGGTGAGGTGATCAAACACCGGATGGTCACCAAAGCCATAGAAAGAGCGCAAAAGCGGGTGGAGGCGCAGAACTTTTCCATAAGAAAGCATCTTTTGGAATACGACAACGTGATGAACCAGCAAAGGGAAGTGATCTATGACCGGAGATTGGCCGCTCTGGAAGGGGCGGATTTAAAAGAGGAGATTTTGGATTTAATCAAATCAGTGGTTGAATCCAAAGTAGAAGCTCATACTGATGCTAAGACATATCCTGAAAATTGGGATTGGGTGGGTTTAAAACAGGATCTTTTGAAAACGTTTTTGGTAGATGTGAAGTTCAAAGAAGAAGACATCCTGAAATTGAATCAGAATGATCTGAAAGAGAATCTTACCAAAATGGCAGTTCAGATTTATGAGCATAAAGAGAAACTATTTGGCGAAGAGCTGATGCGACAGCTGGAAAGATACGCCATGCTCAGGGTGATAGATGAGAAATGGAAGGAACATCTTTATGACATAGATCAGGTTAAAACCGGCATCGGTCTGAGAGCCTATGGTCAAAGAGACCCATTAATTGAATATAAAAAAGAGACTTTTGGACTCTTCACCGAAATGCTCCAAAGGACTGATGAAGAAGCCTTGGAATTGATCTTCAAGCTTCAAATAGCCGAAAAGGAAAGACCCGGAAGAAGGGAGCCTGAAAGGGAGATGAAGGCTGTTCACCAATCCACCATCGGAATGGGTTATGCTTCCACCCAACCAGCTGAGGAGGTAGCTCCCGGAAAGCCGAAACCGGTGAAGGTGGGCAAAAAGGTCGGACGTAACGACCCCTGCCCCTGTGGCAGTGGGAAGAAATATAAAAAGTGCTGTGGGGCAAACCTATAAGAATAGAGATCGAGATAGGGGTTTAAATCCCCCTTTATAAAAGGGGGAGTTAGGGGGATTATAAAGAATTGCTTCCCCAAGGCTATACTCA
>JALHUP010000251.1 GCA_022866585.1 Candidatus Zixiibacteriota bacterium
CGGTATAGAGATTGCTTCGCTATCGCTCGCAATGACAATGTAAAATTCTCCAGTGCGTTTGCTATAGTTGTATTCCAGTTTCGCCAAGAAGAAATTGAGAAGATATAAATTCCTGTTAATTATCTTATTTCTTTTCTTCAGATGCGCCTCCACTGGTTTTGTCCCGCAAAGCGGGATCCCCAGCCCCCAAAAAACCATCACTCAAGGTTCGGTCAAAGGCTTAAAGCCTATGGGAATTATAGGGGAAACCAAGCTTGGATCCTCCTTTCTTTCCCATCCCACCGGAATTGCCATTGATCCTCAAGGGAACTTATTCATTGCCGACACGGACAACGATAGGGTGGTGAAGTGTGATGGGGAGGGAAACTTTCTCAAAGAGACGGGAGGATTCGGATGGGAGGAGGGACAATTTAATCGTCCTACTTTCATAACCACGGACAATGGTCTGAACATCTATGTAGCGGATACCCAGAACAAAAGGGTGCAAAGGTTCGATAGAAATTTGAATTTCATTTCTACGATCCCCGCCTATGGCGGGATCTCCGACAAGATCGAATTAAGTGACGATTTTTCCGGCTTCGGTTTGTTAGAGGGGATAGCAGTTACCTCAGCAGGGGAACTTCTTTTGTCCGACATCGAAGACGATTGTGTGATTAAATTGGATAATTTCTATGCTTACAGCCGAACCTTCGGTGGGTTTGGGTATGGAGGGGGAAGCTTGCTCGATCCCTTGGGAATTTCTGTGGACCGAAAAGGAAATGTTTATGTGGCAGACTCGCAGAATGACAGAGTAGCGATCTATGATCTTTTTGGCAATTTCTTAAAAAGTCTGGGAGAGACAACATTGAGAAAGCCAGGTGGGGTCACGGTTGGTGAAGATGGCTTAATCTATGTGGCAAATACGGAAAAGAACAGCATCGCCATCTTTAATCCCGAGGGGAATTTAGTATTAGAATATGGAACTTGGGGATCAGGAATGGGAAATTTTTCGAAGCCGACTGACCTTAAATTGGGAAGAGATAACAAACTATCCGTGGTCGATTCTGGAAACAATCGGATTTGCGTGTTTGAGATTCTGAGATAAAACTTAAAGTTGAGAGTTCAGATTATGCAAGTTAAAATAATCGTTGGTTCGGGGTGCCCTTCTCCCGCCAAAGGCGGGATAAAGGATGAATCCGTTACCGTAAAGCATCGTTTTCGGACAAGGGCATCCGCGATGAACGTGAATCCAGAGGTGCTAGCCGAAACAATATCAAAAAAGGAGATATCAAAATGAAAGAGCATAAGTCTGAATGCGTGTTTTGTAAAGATATTGATACAAGTTTTAAAAGAAAGCGTCCTCAGTGGATAGCCGACCTGCAGGTTTCAACTGCGATTCTCTGTACTAATCAGATATGTCGAGGTTATACCATTCTTATTTATAATAAGGCTCATATCACTGAACTCTTTCAGTTGGAAAGGGAAGATCGAATAGCATACTCAGAGGATTTAGTTAACGTAGCAAAAGCCATATATGATGCTTATCATCCCCATAAGATGAACTATGAGCTTTTAGGCAACATTTTACCTCACCTGCATTGGCATATTATTCCTCGTCTGAAGACAGATCCAATCGAGCTACATTGGCCCATCTGGGGCAAGGACTATGCTGAGGTCAAACTATCTGATGACCAGTACCGTGAGATAGTTGAAGAGATAAGAATGTATCTTTCGTGAATGGAAAATCAAATCGAAAATAACAAGGTGAAACAGAGGAAATGGTCCAAAGCATCCAATGAAATTGGCGAGATTGCATTTCAAAAAGTTAATTGAGAGATAAACTGAAGGATTATTCAAAAAATGTGGCGGGGTAATCCCGCCCTTCGGGTCTGAGCCCCTCAAGGTCGAAGACCAAAGGCGGGACGCCACAACAGTCTCGTTGGTAACGGACACCTTGTCCGTTACCATAAAGTGTCATGGGCGAGTGTCTCCTTGACGAACGATAAATTTAGAGTTTCGAAAAAGATGCTAACCAGTGCAAAAAATTGGCGAAGAACCATCCTGTTACTATTCTTTCTTTTAAATAATTGTCAACACTGTCTTTCGCAAAATAATACAGACTCAAATTTCGTCCAAAACATTCAAATTTATCTTGTCGGGGATGGTCGCACGGTTTTATACCAACTTGGGGATTATTACATTTTGGAGGGGTCAGAAAAGGTCAAAAAAGTCGTGCCAGGTGACGGAAATGGTTCTTCCCTTGAAAGAGATAAGGATTATACTTTTGATTATAACAATGGACTTATAACTTTCCCCACTCCCTTGTCTAACCAGGACAGCCTTTGGGTGAGCTATCAGAAACTTAACTTGAATTTGAGAAAAAAATATTTTCACAGGGAGCTGGTTTATTCAACCCAGGACGGGTCCTTTGGACAAAATGATGAGTCGGAAAGTCAAATTATTCCTAAAACCAAAGAGCGGGATTTTGCGTTTAACAGAGAAAAACTCCCATCCGATTTTATTCTTTCCGGAAGCAAGACCTTCTCGTTCGAGGTGGGATCAAAAACGGATCCCTCCTTAAGACAGGGGCTTTCGCTTTCTGCAAGGGGGAATATGAGCGAAAACCTCGAGGTATCTCTCCTTCTCTCGGATCAAAATGTCCCGGTCACCTCTCAGGGAACCACTAAGAGATTGGAGGAGTTGGACAAGGTTCTAATCCAGGTCAAATCCCCTAATTTTACCGGTATCTTGGGGGATTATGATCTTAAGCTTTCTGGGTCCCAGTTTTCCCTTTATGAGAAAAAATTGAAAGGGGTAAGGGGAGAAGCAAATGTGGGAGACAATTTCTTTTCGGCGGCTTTGGCTTCCTCCAAAGGGGAATATTTTTCCAACAGATTTCAGGGTGTGGAAAACAAGCAAGGTCATTATCAGCTCAAGGGTAAAAAAGGAGAGACCGGCATTATGATTCTGCCGGGAACTGAAAGGGTATGGGTAGATGGAAAAGAGATGCAAAGGGGTTCGGATAATGATTATGCCATCGACTACAGCAAAGGCAGTATCCAGTTTACCCCTCACCAATTGATCACCGCAGATTCACGCATAAGCGTGGATTTCGAATACTCAGTGGAGAACTACCAAAGAGACTTTTACGATGGAAGTCTGGGCACAAAATTTTTTGATGGAAAACTTGAGTTCAAAGCTACAGGAATAAATGAAAAAGATAATCAGGATCATCCCCTTTCTTTTGCGCTATCCTCAGAGGACAGAAACATATTAAGCCGGGCGGGCAATGATATTTTTAAAGCAGACAAAGATGGAGCAGAATTTGTGGGAGAGGGCAAAGGCGATTATAATTTAGCTTATGATTCGTTAGGTAATCCTTATTATCAATATGTGGGGAGTGATTCAGGTTCTTACCAGGTTTCCTTTTCCTGGGTGGGAGAAGGTAAGGGGAGTTATCAATATAAAGGTGGAGGGATTTACTTTTATGTCTATCCGAGCAACGGCGATTTTTTGCCAAAAATCCTTTTGCCTTTGCCCCAAAGTCATTCTTTGTTCGATTTTGCTTTATCTTTTTTGCCCACCCATGCGTTCAATGCCCAAATAGAATGGGCAAAAAGTAAAAAGGACTTAAATACCTTCTCCTCCAAAGATGACCAGAATAATTGGGGTGACGCTTTTTTTCTAAAGTCGGTTTATGAAAACAACGATTTGGGACTCACTCAATTGAAATTGGAGGGAGTTTATAGATTTTTGAAAAAGGATTTTTCCCCTTTCGGTCGGGTCGATTTCGTGGAGAAAGAGAGGCTATGGGACCTGCCCGATGATTCTCTTCAGGCAAACGAGGAGACTTATCAATTCAACGGGGTCATCTCTCCTACTAAATCGATTTTTTTAAATCTCGATTATGGAAAATTAAACTTAGAGAAAGCATTCAAATCACAAAGACAAAAGCTGGGTCTGGAACTTTTCCCCGCAAACTGGATTTCGGCTAAAGCAAAAACGGAGAGGATTGAAAGTAAAAGATTCGATCAAGGAAATCTAAACACCGAAGGCAAATGGATTAAGAATCAATTTTCTTTGAATCATAGAATTTCCAAGCTTTCAACCACATGGGGTTGGGAGCAGGAGAAAAAAAACACGTTCAACTCTGGGATGATTACCGATGGAGCTAAATTCAATCAGTTAAGCAGTGAGTTTTCTTTGGAACAGTTAAATGAGATAAAAGCCTCCACCGAGTTGATTTATCGGAAGGACGATAAATTTGAAAAGTGGTGGAGAGACGAATCTTTCTCCTATATCTGGCGTAATCGGTTATCCCTTAGAGACTACAAAAAGATGCTCTCCGCTGATCTGGAATTCGTGAGAAGGATCAAAAAATATGCGAAGCGTCTTGACGATAAAGAGTTACCTGGGGTTGATACCAAAGAAAACTTGCTCTCAACCCGTTTGGATTTTTATCCTCCCAGCCAGATTATCAATCTCAAATTTTACCATTCACAAAATCAAATTCACTCGGCCCAAAGGGTGGATACTTACGTAGATGTGGGTGAAGGAAAAGGGGAATATGGATATGAGGATGGGGAGTATGTCCCAGATCCAGATGGCAACTTTATCTTGGTAACTGAATGGGTGGGAGACTTTGCTCCCTCTTTAGATTTGAACAAAAGCATCAGACTTATCTTTTCGCCTTACAAAATGGCATCCAGAAGAAATGCAAACTCCTTTTGGTCCCGATTGGGCGAAATCTTCTCCACAGACTCCTTTATAAGTCTCTCAGGAAAATTTGGAGGTAATGAAAACTGGACCTCCTATTTTCTTTATCCTCTAAACAAAATCCCTGATGATACGGTTTTGTCCCAAAATTTTACGATGAGGCACGATCTATATCTTTTGCCCGATTATAGGAGACTTAATTTCAGATTGAGGTGGGAAAAAGAGGAAGATGAAAACAATTTGCTCTCTTTAGGTGGGGAAAAGGAAAAAGTCATAAGAAAAAAACTTTTGATTAAATCCTTCTTTTCACCCCGTTATCTTTTTGAGTCTGAGCTTGAGGATGAAAAGCAAACAAAAAGTTGGGGCGGTAATTTAAAGTATCTAATAAACGGAAAAGCTTTCAAGATGAACCTTACCCAAAAGAGATCAAATGCTTTAGAGTTGAGCCTTTCCACAGAGTATAAAAGGAGCGAAGAGAAGATACAAAAATTACGTGCCAACTTTTTTTCCCTTTCGCCGGAGCTTTTGTGGTCGCTTTTCTCTTATGGAAGATTAAAGGCCCAATTCAAATGGACCCACTTAAGTTCTTCTCTTAAAGAAAAAGGGTTGCCCTATCAGGTGAGTGAAGGAAAAAGGAAAGGCGAAAACTACGACTGGCATTTTTTCTTTGACTATAAATTTAATCAATATATTACCTCCTCGATTATTTACAGTGGTGAAAAAGAGCCAGGGATTAAAACTGAACATACTGGCAAAATGGAGGTAAAGGCATATTTTTAGTGTTAAGAGAACGGTCAACGGATTGAACGGATAGAGCGGATTATGAAAAACGGTAGACGCCCGTATGGGCGTTCCTTGTTGGTCGGGAGGGCCCTTCAGGATGAACCCTCACCCCCGACCAAAGCGCGTAGCCAGGGCTTCACGCCTTGGCACTCGTTGGGTGCCTACGCGGAACTTATCAAAAAAACGCAAAAGTTTGTTATGGAAATAAAGCTCAAAACTATGTCAATGATGAAAAGAAGTTCTTTAATCCTTATTTCGATTTTACAACTCTACTTTCTTACCCCTCCGGCTTTAGCGGATAAGGTTGTAAATAAGACTTATTCTAATATACAAATATCAAATCCTATCGAGATTGAAGGGAATAGATTTTTTCAAAAGCAAGAACTTTTGTCTCACATCATGCTCAAACCTGGTTTGACTTATAGTGATGATCTTTTGGAAAAAAGCATAGACCGAATTTTGATGCTTTATGATGAGAATGGATTTCCATATTGTGAAGTTTTGCCTTCTGACTTTAGGATCACGGATGAAGGCAAGCTTTCCTTCTCGCTTGAAGTGGATGAAGGTCCCAGAGTGAAGATAAACAAAATAGAGTTTGAAGGTTTGAAAAACACCAAAGAGAAGGTGATAAGAAGAGAATCCCGCCTACAGCGGGATTCCCTCGGGTTTTTTTCGCAGAGCAAGGTAAACAAGAGTTTGGAGAGGCTAAGAAAACTCTCTTACATAAAAGATATAGAGGAGGTAAGTCTTTTAGCGGAAAACGATCCCATCCGGGGTCTCTCTCCAGAAACTGCGGTTTTGAAAATTACGTTGACAGAAAGAAGGAATAATAGCTTCACCGGGATTTTGGGTTATGTTCCTTCAGCCCGAGCATTTAGGACAAGTCCATCTTCAGGCAATAGAAATGGGTATCTCACCGGAAAGATAGATCTGGTTTTCGATAATATCTTTGGCACCGGAAGAAGGGTGGATTTAAATTGGTATAAGAAAGACCCGTATTCATCCTATTTTGCTTTTTCTTATCGGGAACCGTGGATTTTAGGCTTGCCACCGACTTTGGAATTGGGGATAAGCCAGACGGACTACGACTCCACTTACCTTCAAATTTCCATAACCGCGGGGCTTTTGTTTAATCCCTTAGAGAAAATCTCCTGGAAGGCAGAAGTGGGATGGGAAAAGGTGGTGCCAGGTTCGGCGGGGAGGGCATATCTTCCCCATAGCAGGAAATATAAAGCTGGGATGAATTTGACCATAAATCTATTAGATGACCTTAGTAATCCCCGGAAAGGTCTTTTCCATCAAACTCAGGTTACCTATGGTCGAAAAAGAAATTATTCTACTGCTGACGATACACCGAATAAAGAGGTAATATATGATACTAAATTTTCTTTGGATTTAGAACACTTTCTCCCCACCTTCTCTAAGCAGACTTTTATGACCGGAATACATTTAAGAGGAATGACCACAGATGAGGAGTCGGACGATCCTTCTGGGTCAGTTCCTTTTCCTGAGCAGTTCAAGTTGGGCGGAATAAACAGTCTGAGAGGGTATAGAGAGGAGGAATTTTCCGGCACCAAAGTAGCATGGACAAATCTGGAATACAGATTTTTGCTGGGGCTTGAGTCCAGATTTTTTATCTTTGCGGATTACGGCTACTTTTTCAGGCAAGCCCGATCAATCGAAGAAAAAATCTTAAGAAAAATTTCCGGCAAAAAACTGGGATATGGATTTGGCATAAGGATAGACTCTAGGGCCGGGCTTTTTGGAATCGATTATGGCATAGGAGAAAAAGATAGATTCAGTGAAGGAAAAATCCATTTGGGGATAGCCAACAGGTTTTAAGACTTCCTGGAGTGTCAAGCTTCAGCTTGACCAAAAGATACCCGCCTTTAGCCTGAAAGGAGTTAAGGCGTTAGCCTTTTAAAATCCTTACGGATTAACTCCTTATTTGGTTCGAGCTTTGATATGAATAAAATTATCGCATATCTCAAACTGACTCGTCCCCAGAACAATCTGATTGCGGCTTTATCTGTTTTGGTGGGAGCTTTAGTCTCAGGAGAAATAGAATATTGGGGGGCGGTAGCTTTTGCCTGCATTTCTGCTTTTTTCATCTCCGGGGGAGGCAACTGTCTTAACGATTTCTTTGATGTGGAAATTGATAAAATCAATAAGCCCTTTCGTCCCCTTCCTAAAGGAGAAATCTCTCGAAGATCCGCTCTTTGGTTATCCATGTCTCTTTTTTTGGTGGGTTTTGGGTTGAGTCTTTTCATAAAACCTTTAAGCCTGGTGATTGCAACTGTGGCTATCATATTTTTGATCTTCTATGGTCATACTTTAAAAAGAAAGCTTTTTTGGGGCAACTTCGCAGTCAGTTTTGTGTCAGCTTTGGCTTTTATCTATGGGGGGATCACCACCAGGGATTTCAAACTCTCTTTGATCCCCGCTGTTTTTGCTTTTCTCTTTCATCTGGGCAGAGAGGTGATTAAAGATATGGAGGATTTGAAAGGGGATTCTCTTCTAAAAGTTCCAAGCCTGCCTAATAGATTTGGGATTAACTTCTCCCTATCATTCATCACCTGCATCTTCTCACTTTTGATGATATTGACTTTCTTCCCCTATATTTTCGACATCTTCTCATGGTTTTATTTGGTTTCAGTGATTTTGGGAGTTGA